>JAYOVN010000008.1:0-70495 GCA_038151515.1 Gammaproteobacteria bacterium
TGTACTGCTCAAAAAACTGCCATTGCTGGATTTTCGCGTATTCGAATACGTCCTTGGATAAAAACTCAGTGTCCGTTGCCAGAAAATTCAAAATCGCATTCGACTCGAACAAGTAGCGGCCGTCGTCACATTCCAAAACTGGGATCTTCGCTGTCGGATTTCTCTTGAGAAACTCTGGCGTGCGCGTTTCGCCCGCGAGGATATCTGTATGAATCCAATCGAGTTCGATTTCGAGCACCGCAGCAAGCAACTTTATCTTGTAGCAGTTCCCCGACAGAGAATCCCCATAAAGTCTCATAGTTACCTCAGTCCATTAGTCCTTTTCCAACGGCGCTAAAACAAATCCAGATACCCATCAAAAGCAGCAGCATAAATACCCATCGCTTGAGTGTCTGTTCCGAAACCACCGGCGGAAACCTGCGGCCCAACCAGGCGCCCAGCATGACCACTGGCGCTCCCAGACCTGCGTATAGAAATACCGACGTGGTTAGACTGCCGTCGAATAAAACGATCACAGTCCGAGCCGAAGTGGTCAAAAAAAAGTAGCTCAGAAGCGTTGCGCGAATAACCGCCACTGACAGCGGCTGGCTATAAGCAAACCAACCGAGCAATGGACCGCTGGCTGAAAAAAGCCCTCCTAACACGCCGCCTACAACTCCCATGGACCACGTAAAAGGCGCCCCTGATTGTTGCGGCCAGCTTCTAGGACGAATGCTCATGGACAAGCCACCCACGGTAATAAACAGGCCCAGACACAGTTCCAGCAACCATAAGGCACTGCCGTGCAGATATAGCATAAGCCAATATCCAAGCAGCAAACCCGGCACGATGCCGACGCCCAACCAAAACAGCAGGCGACGATCAATGTGCTGACTACTGCCCTGCAAAGACAACGCCGCATTCAGCATGCTCAGAAAACTCACCATGGCCGCTAAGGTCGGAATATCCAGCAGCCGCAAACCGCCAATTATCGCTACCGCAATCATGCCCAGGGCAAAACCGGCAACCGCCTGAACATAGCTGCCGAACAGAAGCACGAGCAAGATAATAAGAAGGGGGACATCGAACATGGGCGCAGTCTGCCACACTCGGCCCGCTTTCACGGCTTTTGTTGGCGTCACAAAAAAAACCGAGGCACGTTCTGAGCAAAACGACGATCTGGTAGGGTGACCAATCTGCAAAGAGGAATCGGTTTATGGATCTGGCTCTAAACAACAAAATCGCTCTGGTAACAGGTAGCCACAGAGGCACCGGCCAAATTATTGCTCAGACCCTCATGCGAGAAGGAGCCGAGGTGCTCGTACATGGTATGACTCGGGAGCAGGCTGAATCATCGGTGCAGGAACTGGGCGGCGGCACCGCGGTTTGGGGTGACATCGTCACCAGCGATGGTGCCCAAGAGCTACTTGATCAATGCCAAGCTTTTGAGATTTCGATTTTAATCAACAACTTTGGCGCGGCAGACGGCGGTACTTGGCAAACTCAGGACGAAGCAGCTTGGCTGCTGGCGTACCAGAAAAACGTACTCTCTGCCCAACGGTTAATCGCAGCCATGTTGCCCAACATGAGTACGCTCTCATGGGCTCGGATCATCAACCTTGGCACTGTGGGTTCCACCGCACCCAACGCTCGCATGCCTGGCTACTATGCCGCCAAGGGTGCCATGGCCAACATGACCATCGGCCTCGCCAAGGAAGTTTCTGGCAGCAACATCCGCGTCAATTTGGTCTCCCCGGGCATGATTCTTACGCCAGAGGTGGAAGCGAATTACATGCGTATGGCGGCTGAGCGAAACTGGGGCGATACATGGGAGGAAGTAGAGGCCCATGTGGCTAAGGACATTCCCATCAAACGCATCAGCCGGCGGGAGGAAGTCGCCGCTTTGGTTGCGTTTTTGTGCAGCCCACTGGCCGATGCCATCCACGGCCAAAACATTCGCATCGACGGTGGTCAGTTGGGTATCGTGAACTGATGGAGAGGCAACCCATAAATCATCTGTCCCTGCGCATGGCTGGCGTCGCCCTGATTTTAGCGGTGTTGTTCGTACTGGACCTGAATCAAAACGATGCGACGAACCAGTTGTGGTTACCCCTGCTGCTGGCGGCAGGGGCCTTTCTGATGACATTGTCAGCTATGGCTGTAGCCATCGCCGTGGGTACCTTGGCCATTCTTCATATGGATCTTGATTCAACCTTTTGGGTTAGTGCCAGTGCCTATCCCCTACTTGTCACTGTCAGCGGTCTTTTCATTGGCTGGACATTGCTGCAGCGCTTCCGCCAGCGGATTAAGGATACCCACGACGAACGTTGGGAAAACCGGCGCCAAGAGCCAGACGAATGAACGCAAAGGGGATTCTGTTCGATTTTGACGGCACGTTGGTACCAAACTTGGATCTATCGGATATGCGCCGACAAATAGCGGCCATGGCCGATGACGCCGGAGTGCCGGCGTATGTTTATGCCGATCTCTACATCGTCGAAATTATTGATGCGTCCCAGGCTTGGTTGGCCGCGCAACCCAATATGGGATCCGCCGTGGCCGACGCATACGCTGCCGCTAGCCATCAAAGAATCAGTGACATCGAGTTAGGCGCGGCGGTTGAGACCCAACTGTTCGATCAGGCAAGGCAGGTACTTGCTCAACTCCGCCAAGCCGGTTATCAACTTGGGATAGTCACAAGAAACTGCCGAGAGGCAGTGCTGACCATGTTTCCTGACCTGGATCAGTACATCGATGCCTTACACGCCCGAGACGATGTAGCCTTTCTCAAACCAGACCCCCGCCACCTCGCGGTCAACCTGCTGGCTCTGGGTGTGGACGCCAAAAACGCCATCATGGTGGGCGATGGTGCGCTGGATATGCAGGCTGGGCGCGAGCTGAACATGCAGTGCCTGGGCGTACTCACCGGTAGCAACGATGCCCGGGCGCTGGAGGCCGCAGGCGCTGATCGAGTGCTTGAGGATTATCGCGGGCTTGTGAGCCTGTTAACTTAGCCCCGATTAGGTTTAACGCCCAACCCAAACATCACCGAGGAAGAACATGAGCATCACCATTACCCAGCTACTACGCTATCCCGTCAAAAGCATGGGCGGCCACGCCATGGATCACGTTTCACTCACAACGAAGGGAATCCCCGGCGATCGGTCTTGGGCGCTCAAGGACGAGGAAAGAGGGGGTATCAAGGGCGGTAAGCGTTTTCCCGGGTTGCTGGCCATGCAGGCTCGCTTCGCCGCTGAACCCACCAAGGAAACTGTTTCCCCAGAGGTAAGGATTACACTGGCCGACGGCCAAAGTGTCTCCACCTCGGACCCCGACATTAACGCCATCCTGAGCAGTCAGGTGGATGCCCCCGTAAGTATCTGGCCCCTGTTACCCGCGGATCAGTTAGATCACTACCGACGTCCAGAGATGGAGCCGGGCACGGATCCGGAGGCCTATTTCCGCGAGGTGTTTGCCCGCACTCCCGATGAACCGCTGCCAGACCTATCGGTGTTTCCTGAGGAACTCTTTATTTATGAGTCTTCCCCGGGCACTTACTTCGATGCCTTTCCGATCTTGCTCATGAGTCAGGCCAGTCTGGATTATTTTCAAGCAGCCATGAGCGAGCAGGGCGAAAGCTCACAGTTCGATACCCGCCGATTTCGACCCAACATTCTGGTACAAACACCGGAGTCCGGCTTTCCCGAGAATTCATGGGTAGGCCGACGGGGCAAGCTAGGCAGCGCAGTGGTGAAGATCGAGACGGTCTGTCCGCGCTGTGTGATGACCACCCACGGGTTCGACGACTTGCCCAAGGACCCGAAAATCATGCGGCACTTGGTAAAAGAGAACGACGGTAATCTTGGGGTTTATCTGAGCATTGAGCAGCCCGGCTCTGTCAGCGTTGGCGATACCCTCGTTTGGCTGGATTGATTTACCGCTGACTAATTGTCAGCACAAAAAAAGCGCGGTCGTTTTCACAACCGCGCTTTCCGCCCACCCAGCCTAGATGGAGATCAATCAAGCGACCTAGTTGCTGCCTGTGGGCACCTCGCTAAAGGACATACCTTTATCCATACGTGGCTCCTGAGGCATACCAAGAACCCGCTCGGCGATGATGTTGGCCATGATTTCATCGGTGCCACCGGCGATACGACCGCCCGGCGCCCCCATGTACGTCAGCTGCAGCAGACCGGCTTCCTTGGACAGCTTGTCGTCCCAAATCGCACCGCTCATTTCCAGCAAATCCATGCAGTATGAGGCCATCTCTTGCGTCTTTGGCGCGCCTACCAGCTTGCCAATGGAATTTTCTGGCCCGGGAATTTCGCCACGAGACATAGCGGTCATGGAGCGATAGCCGGTGAAGCGAAGGCCGGACTCCTGCACATACCAGTCAGCGAGCTTGGCACGCACGGCGCTGTCTTCAATGGCCGGCTTGTCATCAATCATGACCTCACTGGCAATGCGGTAGGCAACGTCTACGTTCACGCCAGCACCGCCACCACCGATGGCGGCGCGCTCGTTCATCAGCGTGGTCAAGGCCACTTGCCAACCCTGCCCGACTTCGCCCAGTCGCTGACTGTCCGGGATGCGCACATCGGTGAAGTACACTTCGTTGAAGTTCGCTCCGCCAGTGAGCTGCTTGATGGGTTTAATTTCAACCCCGGGAGACTTCATATCGAGGAAGAAGTAGCTCAAACCCTTGTGTTTAGGCACATTGGGATCGGTTCTGACCACTAGGATGCCGAAGTCCGAGTAGTGGGCACCAGAGGTCCAAATTTTCTGGCCATTAATCACCCAGTCGTCACCATCGCGCTCGGCCTTGGTGCGCAGGGCCGCCAAATCTGACCCACCAGCTGGCTCAGAAAACAGCTGACACCAAATCTCTTCACCGCTGGCCAGCTTTGGCAAAAAGCGGTCGTGGTGCTCAGGCTTACCCCAAGTCATGAGGGTAGGTGCGGCCATTCCCTGGCCTATCACAAATACCCCACCCGGAGTGCTGTACTTTGCTTCTTCCTGATTCCAAATCACCTGCTCAATGGCGGTCGCTTCACGCCCACCGTACTTTTTCTCCCAGCGGATGCAGGCCCAGCCCGCATCATACTTACGCTTCTGCCAGAGTTTGGCTGCGGCGATATCGTCCAAACCCGCCAGTTCGTCTTGGGTTGGCACATTGTCTTTCAGCCACGCCGCGGCCTCCGCGCGGAAGGCTGCTTCTTCTGGAGTGTCATTAAAGTCCATGGTTTTTCCTCAATAAAATTCTGTTTATCAATTTGTCCTATGTGCCGATTATGCGGCGTTGTTCTGTTCGTAGGCGGTTATTAGGCGATCCTGCCAATAACCTTCGCTGCCCACGTTTACTCCCAGCAACTTCGCCCGACGGTAGAAGAACTGGCAGTCAAACTCCCAAGTGAAGCCCATACCCCCGTGGGTTTGCACATTCTCTTCCGCAGCAAAAACCGCGGCTTGAATGGCGCCTACTCGCGCCGTGGCAGCAGCCAAGGGTAGCTCAGCACTATCGGTATTCAGCGCCCAGGCGCCGTAGTAACAGTTGCTGCGAGCCAAGGTGTTTTTCACATACATGGACGCAAGCTTGTGCTTGATGGCCTGATACGAAGCGATGGCTCGGCCAAAGGCATATCGGCCCATGGCGTAGTCCCGAGCTTGAATCATGGCCGCATCGGCCAAACCCACCTGCTCCCACGCGAACAGCACAGCGGCTCGATCCAACAGGCGTTCCGTCGCCGCCCAGCCAGCGCCTTCCCCGCCAAGCAGTTCAGCGCTGGCGTCCTTCAATTCAATCACCGCATGGCCTCGCGAAAAATCCAAAGTTCGGACGGCTTCGCGGCTTACGCCAGGCTGATCCAGTTCTACCAAGTACCAGCTCGCGCCATCACCGGAATCCGAGGCACCAACAACCACGGCGAAGTCTGCCGCCCTGCCGTCGGCAACGGGAATTTTGCGCCCGGTTAAGCCGCCAGCGCCCATGCGAGTTTTCAAGCTTTTGACGCTGGGACGGCCATTGCCCTCTGCCAAAGCAAAAGTGCCGATAGCTTCTCCGGCAGCCAGCAACGGCAGCCACTTGTCTTTTTGCTCCTGTGAACCGCAGGCTAACAACGCTTCGGTGGCCAGATAGACGGAGGAACTAAATGGCACTGGCGCCACGGCCCTTCCCAGCTCCTCGGCGATCACCACGAGCTCAAGATAGGACAGCCCTAGGCCGCCAAATTCCTCGGGAATCACTGTAGCAGTCCAGCCCATTTCACCAATTTTTTTCCATAGCGCTTCATCAAAGTCCGCATCCCCGTTGAGCACTGCGCGCACGGCTGTGGGCGGGCAATGCTCGCCCAAAAAGCCCCGGGCTTGTTCTCGTAACAACTCTTGTTCTTCTGAAAATTCAAAGTTCATCCGTTCCCTCCTTGTATTCGGTCTTCCCCATTCAGTTCCTGAATATAGCAGAGGTTTTCACCCCTCGACGATGCCCTTTTAGCCTGAGGACTTAGACACCTTGGCACAAAGCAAACGGCCTCAAAGGGAGCTTTTAAGCTAAACTGCCGGCATGAACACCGCCGCCTCCGACAACACGTCCACGGACTTTAGTGCCCTCGGCTTTATTCGAGTCGCCGCCGCAACGCCCAAATTGACCATCGGCGACCCTCTTGCCAATGCCCGGGAGATACTCAACCAAACCCAAGCACTGGAGCAGGAGAACGTAAGTCTGGGCGTGTTCCCAGAACTTTGCCTGAGCGGTTACTCGGCGGAAGACCTATTTTTTTCAGATGCATTGTTACGGGATACCCGAGCAGCCATCCAGACATTGTGTCAGTCCAAGTTACCCCTAATCGCCGTAGGTGCACCATGGCGACTTGCTGACGGGCGGCTCCTTAACTGCGCGGTAATGATCGGAGCTGGCCGGATACTGGGCATGATTCCAAAATCCTTCTTACCCAACTACAGCGAATACTACGAACAACGCTGGTTTGTATCGGGCAACGACATCAACGAAACAGAGGTGGACCCAGACTTGGGGACCTTTCATATTCGAGTAGATCAGCTGTTCGCCCTGGGGGAATGCTGGGTAGGCGCAGAAATTTGCGAGGATCTTTGGGCGCCCATCAGTCCGGGCACCCATGCCGCTTTGGCCGGTGCCGACATCGTCTGCAACCTGTCTGCAAGCAACGAGTTGATTAGCAAGGTCGAGTACCGGCGCAACCTGGTCACCATGACCAGTGCCAGCAACTTCTGCGGTTATGTTTATGCCAGTGCCGGCGCTCTGGAGTCCACCAAGGACGTGGTCTACGGGGGCCACGGGTTAATCGCAGAAGCCGGGGTCTTGCTGGCCGAAAGTCCACGTTTCGACCTCGATGGCCATACGCTGATCAGCGAGCTGGATCTGCCTCGCTTGGCCCACGACAGACGGCTCAACAGCACCTTCGCCCAAATGCCTCGGCAGCGACCCTACCGCCGAGTCAACGCGGACTTAACAGTAGCGCCACTGCCGAAACTGAAACGACAGTTCAGCAAACAGCCCTTTGTGCCGGAAGATGAAGAGGAGTTCGCCGCCCGGGCCCAAGAGATTTTGCAGATCCAATCTACCGGGCTGGCTCGCCGCATGCTGGCGGCCAACTGTCAGCACTTGGTCATTGGTCTGTCTGGCGGACTGGATTCGACCCTGGCGTTTTTAGTGGCCAAGGATGCCTTGGTAAAACTGTCGTTACCGGCGGAACACCTTGTCGCACTTACCCTGCCCGGTCCCGGCACAACCACGGGCACCTTGAGTAATGCCCACCGACTGGCGCAAAGCACCGGTGTAACCCTGAGCGAGATCAGCATCAACGCCGCCGTAGACCAGCATCTAAGCGATTTGGAACACGACGGTGCTCATGACGTGGTATTTGAAAACGCTCAGGCCCGTGAGCGCACCCAGATCCTCTTTAACTACGCTAACAAGATTGGTGGCATCGTAGTTGGCACCGGCGACTTGAGTGAGCTGGCCTTGGGCTGGGCGACCTTTAACGCAGACCAGATGGCTAACTACAACGTCAACGCCAGCGTACCCAAAACCATGATGGCCTACCTAGTGCGTTGGTATGCCCAACATCGAGCCCAAACCGATTTGGCCGCTGTGCTACAAGATGTTTTGGCGACCCCCATCAGCCCGGAACTGATTCCGCCTGCAGATGGAGAAATCAGCCAGCGCACTGAAGACCTTGTGGGTCCCTACGAACTACACGACTTCTTTCTTTACCATTGGTTGCGATATGGCGCGACGCCCACGAAGATCTTTCACCTTGCCCGACTCAGTTTTGACGGATTTTATAGCCAAGAGGTTATCCAACAGTGGATGCTGCAATTCTTCCGTCGTTTTATGACCCAGCAATTCAAGCGCACTACCCTGCCGCCGGGACCCAAGGTAGGTAGCGTCAGCTTGTCCCCTCGGGGCGACTGGCGCATGCCCGACGAGGCCGGATTTCAGCACCTACTCAGGGAAGTGAGCCAATTGCTTGAGCACGAAGAGAAAGCCGGATAATCGCCTCCACCCAACCACCGCATCGAGATATGCCCATGACGTTACGCACAACACTATTCACCGCCGGCCTCCTTCTATCGCTGGCCGGTTCTTTGCAGGCAAACAGCAAGCACTGCGGCGACCAAGGGGTTTGGGTTGAAATTCTAGGTGCCGGCAGCAGTGAGCTTGACGACGGACAAGGATCACCCAGCTATCTGATTTGGCACGACAATGTGGCCAGGGTATTGGTGGACCTAGGATCAGGCTCGCAAGTCGGCTTTGAGAAATCCGGGGCCAGCTTTGAAAACGTAGAGGCCATTGCACTGACCCAACTGAGTCCCGAGCACAGTAGCGACCTGCCCGCCTATATCAGTGCTGCCCAGAGCGATACTCGCACCCTGCGCCTGAGCGTTCTGGGTCCAGCCGGAGACGGTCAGAACCATCTGTCTACCCGAGAATTCATGCAGCGCCTCTTTGGGGTAAATGGGGTCTATCCCTATTTGGCTAACGCCATCAAACCCAGAGCCAGCCTAGGCTATCGGATACGCGGCGTGGATGTGCAGGCCACAGGTAGCAAGCGTTGGGCCGGTTATCAAACCGAGCATGTGAAGCTCAGCGCCATTCCAGTGCATTCGGGTGATGTACCTGCCCTGGCTTGGCGGGTAGAAATCGACGATCAGGTCATTGTGGTCACTGGCGACTTCAACAACTCGAAAAACCTCGTCGCCACTTTCGCAAAGGACGCTGATGCCCTAGTTGTTAGCCACGCCATACCAGAAAACTCTCGTGGCACCTTGCGCGAGTTGCACAGCAGGCCATCACAACTCGGACGCATCGCCGATCAAGCCAATGCGCGTATGCTGATTTTAGGTCATCGCAACGCTCGAACCCGAGGCCGAGAAAGCCTCAGCCGGGCCGCCATAGAAGAGAACTACGACGGCCCTATTCTCTTTGCCAATGACGGTGAATGTTGGGGGTTGTAGACCCGCTATGCCGGGAACCTCGGTCCCCTAGCCTGCACCTGAACGCAGATAATCCGCTGCCAAGCGTGACATGGCATGTACCCCAAGGGGCAGCGCGCCTTCGTCAACGTAAAAGAACGGAGAGTGGTTAGGAATGGCTTTCTCAGCCGCCACATCCACCGGGCGCCCACCAATGAAGAAGAAGAATCCCGGGATTTGTTCCTGAAAGAAAGAAAAATCTTCGGCGCCAGTAATCAACACAGGCTGTGAGACCTGAGCTTGGCCGTATACGTCTTTCAAGGTTGGAGCTAACTGAGCGGCCAGGGCCGCATCGTTGAAGGTTACCGGCACCCCCGGATCAATTTCTAACGTGGCGGTTGCTCCCTGAGACTGGGCCACCTGAGTCACTACCCGCTGAATCTTTTCGTGTACCTGGGCACGAACCGCAGGGTCAAATGTGCGAATGGTGCCGCTGAGCTTTGCTGTTTCCGGCACGATGTTGTTGCGCACACCGGCCTCAAACTGCCCTACGGTAACCACAACAGGATGCTGGGTGATGTCGATTTGCCTGCTGACAATGGTTTGTAACCCGTTAACGATCTGCGCCCCTACAACAATTGGATCCACCCCAGCCCAAGGCCGGGCGCCGTGGGTTTGGCTTCCGGTTATTTCTACGTCAAAGCGTTGGGCGCTGGCCATAAAGCCAAGGGATCGATAGCTGGCCCGGCCAACCTCATCACCCTGAGAAATGTGCAGGCCGATGATGGCATCCACATCCGGATTTCGCAGGGCGCCCTCGGCGATCATCATTTTCGCACCGCCGTCCTCGCCCTTGGGCGGACCTTCTTCAGCTGGCTGAAAGATAAACTTCACGGTACCCGGCAGCTCGTCACGCACAGATGCCAGCACTTGGGCCGCACCCATCAAGATCGCCACATGATTGTCGTGGCCACAGGCGTGCATCACGCCGACATCCTTGCCCTGATATTCCCCACGAACGGTGGAGGCGTAAGGCAGGCCAGTTTTCTCCACAACCGGCAATCCGTCCATGTCTGCCCGCAGCGCAACCACTGGGCCGGGCTTCCCGCCTCTGAGCACACCGATCACGCCGGTATGGGCGACACCGGTCTGCACCTCAATGCCCAAACTCTGCAGATGCTCTGCAACCAGAGCAGACGTACGAAATTCGCGATTCGACAGCTCTGGGTTGGCGTGAATGTCACGACGCCAGGTGACAACGGCATCTTTTACTGCCTGCACTTGGGAGGCTATTTTTTCATTGAGCCCATCGGCGTTGACCGAAAACGAAGAAAAAACCAACAAGACAGGTGCAATGCAATGGACAAGTGGAAACAGACGGAACATATCAAACTCCCAACAGATCAAATCAGCCTATCGAAAAAACAGGGTGCTGACCATTACCAACCCCGCTCGATCTTCAGCTGAGTGAACCCCAACCGATCCTGCATATCGGCGACGAAATTTGGGTAACGCTGGGGCAGGGTCGACAAGTCAAAATCTTGGGCGATCTCTGAACGGCTTTCGTGTTCCAACAAAAACTTGAATGCTTGAATGAGCACCCACTCATGAGTGTTTGTACCGGCACACAAGGTTGCATAAAAATCAGCGCTCATTGCCACCCGATGATGGGTTTCAGCGCTACCTTCCAGCACCACCTCGTAGACATCGATACCAACCCTATTCACACTGATCATACATAACCCCCAACCATGGACTGCACCTATCATGACCCATCAAACCGAAGAGAAAAAAGTACTTTGCGAACAACTGCAAAGTATTTGGTACGAGCAAATTCCGCTGTCCAAGGCTATGCAGATGCAGATCGCAGCCTTCGATGGCGAGCTACTCGAAACTCGCGCGGTTTTGGAACCCAACGTCAACGTCCATGGAACAGCCTTTGCGGGCAGTCTTTACGCCATACAGGCGCTGACAGGCTGGGGGATGATGCATTTGCAGCTCAAGCTAAACAATTTGGATGCTTCCATCGTTATTGCCAGCGGACAAATCAACTACGCCAAACCCGTGGCTGAAGAAATCGTTGTGCGGTGCAGTTTTGGCGAGCACGCAGCAGAAATGGAGAAACTCAAGGCATCGGGTAAGGGACGATTCCCCCTCACCTGCCAAGTGCTGCTGGCAGACGGCCAAGCCGCCGGTGAGTTTTCAGGGATCTACGCGGTAAGGCTAAATCGTTGAGACAGCCAGGCGCTGGCGCGCAATCCTAGGGCAACGAAACCCAACACCGACATGGCCTGAGCCCAACCGGACGAGGCGGCTAACGCCACACCAACAAAGGTCTGCATGAAGATCAACCAGATGTAGTGCATGCCCACCAAGTGCATGCGTCGCCACCACAAACCCATGGCTCGCTGAGCCTTATTGTGGCTGGTTAGCGCCATCATCCACATCAACCCAAAGGCTGCACCGCCAAAGACGACCGTTGTCCAATCTATGGGTTCACCGCTAACCATGAGGTAGGCGCAAACGTAGCCAAAATGCACCGTATGGCTCAGGGCTGCAGAAAGCCCAAAATAACGTCGCAACCGGATCAACCCGAAGCCAGTACCGGCTAATTGCCGCAGTGGTCGAGCGATATATGCCAGCAACAGCATGAAAAAAGCCATCCGTGCCGTGACTCTTAGCATGTAGCCGATATGGTCCGGGGCCACATCCCTCGCGACGGGTAAGGGCACAGGCGACAAAACTAGGGCCAACACCAGACCTGCAGCGGTTGCGCCGATAAGACCATAACCGACAGTTTTATCTTTGCTCACAAGCTCTCCCCCAACCGGACAACATCGGTAAGCCCATAAGTTGCTATGGCTTTTGAAAAACTAAATTACTGGTGATATCGGTCACTGGCTCAGCCCTTCCGGCTCGTATTTGCGGACGAAATACCCATGTGCGCACAGCGACTAGGGCCACATCATCGAACAACCCAGGAGGATCACTAGCGATCACCCGTACGTTGACGACGTTGCCTTGCGCCGTGACATCGTACTGCACCGTTACCGCGCCCTCAGTGCCACGGGATTTTAGCTCTTCCGGATAAATCGGAGCGCTGCCGCTCACCAACTGCAGGGGCCGGCTGTCTGTCGGCTGCACAGCGCAGGCGTTTAAAAGCCCAGCAAAACACAGGGGCAAGCACACCTTGGTCAGCCGTCGAATGTGAACTGCTTGTCTGTCTTGAAAAAAACCGAAGCTCATAGCACCCCCTCCCTGCGTTATGATGTGTTCTTTAGCATCGCCAGTCCACAGGCTACCGACCATGTCAGAAGAGAAACGCGACCCAAGCGCCGGCGACGATTCATACTGGGATGACACACACGCCGGGGACGCCGAGGAGACCAAGGAAGAAAAGCACCTGACCTTGGCGCAAATGTTTGGCAGTGCTTTTGCCGCCATGATTGGCGTTCAATCCAAGGACAAGCGAGAGCGAGATTTTGCCAAGGGTAAGGCCAGTCACTTCATTATCGTTGGCTTGGTGCTTACTGCTGGTTTTGTGCTGACTATGGCTGCTGTTGTTAGTTTGGTTTTATCACTGGCTACCTAAAGCATTAAGCGGCGGCACCACGAGAACTGAACACGCTGTACAGGAGGCTTTCGTCAACCGTCAGTTCGGGCAACAATCGCCGCCATGGTCGGCCCATGAGCCTGAAACTGCTGAAACAGAGCAAACTGCTCTTTGGCACGGCCCAGGTTGTCGCCGTGGTTTGGCACAGAGAAGTAACGGTCTCCGTCTATGTGATCGATTAAAAAACGAAGACCCAGCATGTAGGCTAGGTAGGCCGGACCGCTAACTAAACAGTCGGCATCAAGATCTTGGGAGCCCTTCCCGGCACGAAACCCCGTCACACAGGCTTGGTAATCTACCGGGTCAAAACCGCCCCGACTGAAGGCCACCGAGCGCACCAAATCGCCGAAGTCCCAGGCCCAATGCCCGTGCATGTTGTTGTCTAAATCTATAATCGCCAGCACTCGGCTGCCAGCCGTGTCAAAAAGCGCGTTGTTGATTTTGCAGTCCCCGTGAATCAGGGCATTGGGAACCGCCAGCTCTGGAGGCCACTGGCGATGATCTTGGACAACGTCAATCCACGGCTGGGCCTGTGTTATCTCCCCCGGCTCGGCATTGGCAATAACGGTGTCAAACTGAGCAAGGTACTCAGACATGTGTAAAAAATTCGGGATCGTGTGCGTAAGCTGGGCTGGTCTCAGGCCCTCGAGCGCCCGCTGATAGGCTCCAAAGGCTTGGCCCGCAAGCTCAATCTGCTGAGGGGTTTGAGGTGGATCAAACGTAGTGGAGCCTTCAACAAAGCGCCACATCCGCCAGCATGTTGTACGATCCTCGATTGCTAGCTTGAGAAGCGGCAGCCCTCGTTTTGTGGGAACCAACTCCGGCACTCGATACAGCCCAATATAGTTTGCATCGTTAGCCAGCGCACCGAGTACCAACTGGGTTTGAGCGGTGAGCAGATCAATATCCCGATAGACCACATCATTGACCTGCTGCAGTACATAGCTCCCATCGGGCTTGGAAGCGTCAGTTAGCCGATAGGTTTGATGGATATGGCCTTGGCCCAGCGGTTCCAACTCCACTACAGAAAACCAAGCCTGCGCTGCAGCTTTTGCAGCATCCAGCTTCCTAGCCTTATTCACCCTACCGATTACCCGGCTGGGGTTAGTCCCATCATTCATCCTTTAAATCGCGGCCGTCTCTTGAAACTTCTTCTGCGCTCAGAGCCCAACGCCAGCGCACCAAGGGCGCAGCCATGTACTCGCCGTAGGGTTTGTCCAGTGCCTCAAGGAGCACAAGAGTTTCATCTCGGCTTGCTTCCCCGCTGACATAAGACGCAACAATCGCGGCACCACGATTCAGGGCCTCAATGGCCGGTACCAACTCTTCAACAACCGTCTGATCCCCAAGCCCCAGAAACAGTGCTTGCACCCGGTTAGCACTTGCCGCCAGAGTCAACTCATCCAGCCGTCGGGCAGCCATACTCTCCGGCGGCAGCATATCCACCACCTTGTTCAGGGGGGTTTCAAGGGTGTAGGGGCGAGCCTTTGGCATCTCGCTTCCGGCAATTCTCGCCTCCAAGGCCTGCTGACCCAACAAGCGCCCGTACCATTTCAC
This sequence comes from Gammaproteobacteria bacterium, assembly GCA_038151515.1. Taxonomy (GTDB): domain Bacteria; phylum Pseudomonadota; class Gammaproteobacteria; order Pseudomonadales; family Azotimanducaceae; genus UBA4421. The sequence goes on from JAYOVN010000008.1 coordinate 14,600, forward strand.
CGGTTCTAGCAGGCTGGCTATGTCCACTTGTGCTCGGCTCAAGCCCAAAGCTTGAAGGTTGGTGCGTGCGGTCAACTCCGGGTCTTCCGGCAGACAGAGCCAACAGCTTTGAAGGCGAGAGTAAAAACTATCCATGTCCGTACAGTCAGCAGCAGACCAAAGCCGCTCGGCCACCGCTGGCAAACGACTCCACAGGCGCGTGGGCAGCACCTCGGGAGTTACCAGTTCCGACCAAAGACAGGCCTCTCCGCCCAAGACATTGATATCGCCACTAAACTCGGCGACACCGCGCCGCCACTGCCTGGTCCATTCAATACCCTCGGCAACGTGGCCCAGACGCGGGTCTTGCTGCACCGCGTCTTCCAGTGCCAGCCACTCAGCCTGCGGCATTTCCGGATCAAAGTCATAGTGGATATCGGCAGGGTAATGCAAATCTAGGTAATACGGGGCCGATACCAAGACGGGCTGACCAAGGGATAATCCACGATCCCGGGTGGTGGCGCCCCGCCAGTTTTGCACCACACAATCCGGCATATCCGGATGCAGAACCTCGTCCCATGCCACAGGCCGTTTACCCATGTCCCGCACTAAGGCACATACCCGAGTGAGAAATTCGTTTTGCAGATCGTGAGTGTTCATCCCCCGCTGTTGCAGGTATTCAGCGATCACCGGATCCCGCTGCCACCAATCCGGGCTGACCTCATCGCCACCGACATGGACATAGTCATCTGGAAATATGTCCGCCAGTTCCCCAAGCAAAGTTTCAATGGCCGCATAGACGTTTTCGTCAAGCGGATTAAGGCAACCTTTGTGAACCCCAAAACGCTGACTTGGTTCACAAGCTTCACTGCCCCATTGGGGATAGGCGATCAGCCAGGAGGTGACATGACCCGGCATATCTAGCTCAGGAACAATGCGCACCCCGCGCTCTGCAGCGTAGCCGACCAGCGCCTTAAGTTCCTCACGGGTGTAGTGATCGGTGCGAGCCAACTTAGGATAGGCAGCGCTTGGAAAGCGAAAGCCCTGATCATCGGAAAGGTGCAGATGCAGCACATTCATCTTCAACATGGCCAAACCGTCGACCACGGACATCAAACTCCCAATAGGAAAAAAGTGCCGGGCCACATCCAGCAGCAAACCCCGCCACGGAAAACGCGGGCTGTCTTGAATAGAGAGCCCCGGCAGCATCTGGTCATGCCGGGCCAGTTGAGCGAGGGTCGAAATACCGCGCAAAGCCCCCCACTTGGAGCCAGCCCTAAGTCCCACTCGGTCATCGGCAACCTCTAATTCGTAGGATTCGTCCATGGTCCACTTCGGCACTGCTTTGTCATCAGGCTCAAGAACCTCAATAGATATCGACCCAAGTCGGTAGGCCGTCAGTACTTGCTCTGCGTAAGCGAGCACTGTTGGGCTTTCGGAACCGACGAACTCAAACACCGTAGGCTGAGAAGACTGCGCTGGTTGGGCAGGAGCCTTCACCATGGCGGTATTTTGCGGCCAAGGCAGGCAATTCAATAGAAGGGCAGGAGTCGTCGGCATGGTAGTCATCATGCACGAAGTCAAAATGGTTAAAAACAGCCACAGTAAGTTTTTAGGCGGCGCTTATCGCCACTGAGCATCTTTTATTACGAGGTAATGAGGTAAACTGCATAACTTAAACGCAGACGCTAAGGATTACTCTTTTGGATATTAAAGAACGCATGCAGGCGGTATTTCAGGCAGAAGCCGCAGCCATCAGCGCCATTGAGGTCGATGCAGATTTCATCTACGCGGTGGAAGTCATGATGGCTTGCCGGGGCAAGATACTCACCACGGGCATCGGCAAAGCCGGGCACATCGCAAAGAAATTCGCGGCCACCCTGTGCTCTACGGCAACTCCAGCGGACTTTATTCATCCCGCTGAGGCGGCTCACGGTGACCTAGGACTGGTGGGAAGCAACGATGTCATGATCGCCTTTTCCACCAGCGGCAAGAGCCGAGAGGTGCTCGAGATTTTGGAGATGTCTCGGCACTTGGGCGTAGACAAAATCATTGGCGTAACCTCCCATCTGGACTCGGCGCTTCGCCATCACAGCGACCTAATTTTGAATATGGGTGTGATTACCGAACCGTGCCCTCTTGGCCTGACGCCCAGCGCGTCTATGGCCGTGATGCTGGCCATCAGTGATGCTCTGGCCCTAGCGCTGCTAGAGCAAAAAGGCGTTACCCGGGAAGACTACGGCCTACGCCACCACGGCGGTTACCTGGGTCGGGCGGCTCGGGCGGATAACGAACCGCGTTAAACGCAAATGCCTGTGCAGCGGGCTAGGACTGCCGCGCGGCAATCTCTTCCTCGGTCCAGCCCACCATGGCCAACTGATAACTGTTCAAGGTCGGCACCTTCGGCCAAGTATAGGTTTCTCGCAGGGGCGCCGCCTGAATGTTTGGGAATGCATCGGCATCAATAAAGCGATCTGACCAGTTTGTTGTGGAGGTGAGATTCTTCACTGCCGCTTTGCGTTGCTCAATAACCGCCGGATTGGACTTAGACCGAGGCATCATACAAATCAGGCTCGCCGCTCGAAGCAGCTCATCATCCCGGCTAGGTGTGGTCAGGCTGGGGGCGCTGCAATGAATGGTTCGAGAATCCCACAGCAACAAGTCTCCCGCCTCCATATGGCACATGATGGGTTGATTTTGAACGAGGTTCTCGTCGTCGTTTGGGAACCGGAAGTGATCAATGCTGGGGTGAATTCGATCCAGTCGTTCGGTGTATTGCTCGGGTATTTTCTCGAACAGCCTGTGACTGCCGGGTATCACCACATTACCCCCAGTTTCAGGAGACGTCGGCAAGAGGTTCACCAGACCCTGAACACAGTGCTTGCCCGGCCGACCAATCGGGTGCTGATCAATGTGCAGCCAGCTGTTACCCGCGTTAGTTTTCCATGATTCTTCATAGGTCCAAGGGCGCCAGATGGTTACGCCATCGAAACTCACCAACAGGTCCTCGTCGCCATCCCACACCTGGGCGAAACATTGCTTTACGTTCGGCACATCACGAATAAACCATTGAGCCGCGCTGTGACCGATGCCGTAGCTGGGCAAAATGCCTCCGTGGACGGCGGTAGGCCAACGATCATCGCCCCACGTGTCGATGTCCGCCCGATCAATGCCCGTTTCCAACTCTTCCAAATAATCCCATAGCAAACCTACAGCTTTACCGGCTTCGGTAGCAGTCAACGCATTGGCAAAGATCACATAGCCGTGTTCTTCAAGATAGTTCGTGGCAGCTGAATCACCGGTACGAAAACGAGGTACTTGCTGATACGAAATATGGATATTGTTTTGCATGGCCATCCTCCCGCTACTGTTACTGTTACTGTTACTGTTACTGTTACTGTTACTGTTACTGTTACTGTTACTGCCCTGAGATTATTGCCCTGAGCGGCCAGGGTCCAGCAATACTTCAACAGCTATTCTGCGTGTCCTTCGTGTCCTGCGCACGGCAGACAGTCCAACCTGTGCTCTGCGATCATCTAGATACCAAGTCCCAAGGTATCTAATACCTACCCACAGACGGCGAGAATCAACCAACCCGAACACCCGGCTTAGGCCAAGGGAAGCTTTTCCCTAAGACTTCGTCATGGATCGCACTTCCAAGGAAGCGTCGAGAAGCGAACAGATTGAGAGTTTGATCACAGACCAAGCCGACAAACCACATATTGCTATGACGGCGCGCGCTTTGCGTATCAATAATCGTCGCTCGACCTGTGGAGCGACGATATGACAACACAATTCCCGCCATACAAAATCTTGTTGGCACTGACTCTTTTCGTGACATGCACTTTCCCCGGGCAGATAGTCGCTGCAGAACTGAAAGTTCAAGTCACCAACTTGACTCAGGGCATGGCATTCACGCCAAGACTGCTGGTTGCGCATACCGATCGAGTTGATCTATTTGAAGCAGGCGACCCGGCCACTACCCCACTGACTTGGATGGCAGAAGCCGGCGTCGTGCGTCGTAACCAGAACGCCGAGGCAGCCGCAGATGCAACATTTGAGGACTATTTAGAAGACAGCGGTCGAGCAGACCAAAACCGTTGGACCGTAATTGGGGAGTTGCTGGCCCCGGCTACCGCAGCCGCCGAGCACACCTTTGATACGGGAGAGTTCACCCATTTGTCCATAGTGGCCATGTTGATTCCAACCAACGACGCCGGGCACCTACTTCCTGTATCTGAACGCCTACGATGCAGGCACCGAGGCCAATGATGAAATCAACTCGCTACGCGCGGATGTCACCGGACCAGCTGGTGCAGCACTGGGCGATTATGGGGCACCCGGAGTGGCTGGTGCCGACAACCCTCACGCCACCAACCTAGGCACGGGGGGTACCGGAGTAGCGATTCAGGTTCAGGGGGGAACACTCACGGACAACGCAAACGATCGAGAGGGAAGCGTGCACGTTCATCGGGGGGTTGTGGGAGACACGAATCTGAATGGCGGTATTGCCGATCTGGATTCGCGTGTTCACCGCTGGCTTAACCCAGTAGCGCGTATAACCGTTATCGTACCGGAGGGTTAGGGTGAGACATTGGATTAATGGACTTTTAGCGTCCCTTATCACCATAACCGTATCGGGCTGCGGTGGCGGCTCCAGCAATGCAACGCCTATCCCCGCACCCAATCCCAGTCCTTCACCAAATTCCGGGGGATCGCGAAACCTGATTTTCGAGGTGTACATGACCAACTTAACCATCGGTCAGCCACTATCGCCGCCTGCAATTTTCCTGCATCGGGAGGGATATAACGCTTTTTTAGACGGCAGTCCTGCCTCACGTCCCATCGAACTGATCGCCGAGGCTGGCGTCAGAAGCGAGCTGCTGACTGAGATCATGGAAAGTGGCCGGTTGCTTGCAACCCATGGCAGCGGTGGGGTCATTAGACCGGCTGTCAAAGGTCCCACGGATCAACTGAGTTTTAGCGCCAATGCAGCAGGTAATCCAAGGACCATCAGACTCACCGCGGTGTCTATGCTCGAAAGTACCAATGATGCCTTTACCGGCGTCAACGCCGTCGATGTTTCAGATATGGTCGTCGGAGAAACACGGATATTAAATGGATTTACGTGGGATGCAGGCACTGAGGCAAACACAAAGACCGCGGCCACGGTGCCCGGCCCGGGTATTGGCGGCAGAGGATTTGGTTCCGAACGAGACGACCACATCAACCGGGTTCGTTTTCATCAGGGGGTTGTCACATCACTGGGTGAGTCTGGGATACCGAACTCGGCGCTAACCGATGAGCATCGTTTTGATAACCCGAGCAGTCTTTTAACGATTAGGCGTATTGAATAACCCTCGGGCCATTGCGGCGGTGATGTTCATAGGAAGGTGCGCTGCCACTGAGGAGTCACCCATGAGGATTGCCAACACCAGCTATTCTGGAATCATCTCGAATCGGTAGTCATTAGGCTGACCTTGAAAGCCCAATCCGGGCAGAAAATCTCCGGGACCGGCCAAGAGTGCGAGCAGTTGGCGCCCGCCCCGACTCTCCGCAACACCAATGGCGTGCCCCACCAACCAACGGCCCACGCCGCTGCGCCGATAGGGTTCTAACACCATCACCATGGCCAATTCGTGGCAAGGCTTGGCGTCGCTGGGCAAATACATGGCATAGCCACCGATAATCTGCTCCTTGATTTTGGCAACGCGCAGCACTTGGGGTTCCGGGGCAAGCCCAGCAAAAACAGCTGACATAGCGTCAGGAAGCAGCGCCGGATCGCCACGGAAAACTTCGTAATCGCGCAGTGCTAGCGCCATAGCCTTTTGACTCCCTTCACCAACCCCGCGAAGAAGCCGCTTTCGCCCCGTCGCGCCGGTGCCCCTAGCAGTCGCCGCACTAAGACTTTGGCCAACTGCTGGTAGTTTTCCCACTGATCCTCAATCTCATAACAGTCCGGGCCAAAGGTTTGAGCAAAATCTTCGGCGAGACACGGCAGACACTGACCCACGAAGGCTGCACCTGTCGGTGTAAAGTCTTCCTCATGTAGCACGGCCCCATGGGCGGCCAACAGCGAAGACACCCGGCCTTCTTGCAACCGAACCGCTGATAGCTGTTGGGCATATTGTGATGTGAATTGCTGACTCATCAGCTGATGCTGGGCACAGAAGGCCAGCAAAAAACCCAGCGGCAACAGGGCTTTGTCCAAGGATCCCGCCGCGGCTAAGTAGTCATCAACTGTGGCCAGAGGTTGGCGCATGTCTTTGTGCAGACCTCTAGCGCAGATTACGGTGCAAAACTGGAACGAGAGCGTATGCCCCATCCCGATGCTACCCGCTGCAAAATGTAGAGTGAGCGAAAAGTTGCGTTGGGCTCGCCCGCACGATTGTGTCGAACAAATACCACGGCAAAGTGCACTTTGTTCTCGTCAGCTTGCACTGTTTCGATACTTTCCCAACGACTAAACGCCCAGTCGAACCGCTGGGCAAAGGCGTCAAAATCCGTGGCTTCGATGAAGGTTTGAGCATCCGGCGAAACCCGAACGCCACCGCTGGCAATACGAACATGAGGAAACAACAGCGTATCGGCAAAAGCCTTAGGGTCCTTGGCATTGAACGAGCGCATGAAGGCATACATCACGTCTAAGGCTTGGGCCTCTGCCTGCCTCGCCGAGGACTCGGCTTCGGCTGGCAATAGTTTTAGCTCTGGCTCAGTTGGCTGAGCCTGAACCATGGAGGCCGCAAGTATTAGGACAGCGCTCACTAAAGCGGTGCCTAGATTGGTGCGTATTAGGCGCATAAAACTCTCCGGTTATGCAGGTTGGTCGCCGGTTAAGGTAACCCGATGCATCAAGCGATGCTGAGGTAAAAAATCGTTTACCGGTTTGTGCTGAGTGGAACGGTTATCCCAAATGGCCACGGTACCGGGCTGCCAAGACAATCGCACAGTGTGCTCTTCAGTCACCACATGACGATACAAAAATGCCAGCAGAGCCTCACTTTCCTTTGCCGGCAAACCCTCAATATGAGTGGTAAACAGCGCATTGACGTAGATGGCTCGCCGCCCGGTTTCAGGATGAGTACGAATCAGCGGGTGTTTGACAGGCGGATTTTCTGCAATCGCCGGCGCTAAACGCTCTGCCCCGCCCGGTTCTGCCAGACTTTCCCTAAACCCGTGGCGAAAGTCATTCACCGCCTGCAGCGGCTGTAAAAAGGTTTGCATCTGTGACGACAAGGCATCGTAGGCGGCAGTGGCACTGGCCCAAAGGGTATCGCCGCCGAAAGCTGGAATAATTTGGCCTTGGAGCAGGGTGAAGCTGGGTGGCGTTTGCATGAACGTCATATCCGAATGCCACACCTCAATCTTGGACGGATTAGCAGCGGTACTTTCCAGAATCTGCACATCTGGCGCAGCGTCCACGGTTGTGTAGGCAGGATGGCCCAGAACTTCTCCGAAGCTCTTGGCAAAGGCAGCGAATACTTGCGGGTCCTGGGGCTGGTCGCGAAAAAACAGCACCTCGTGCTCTACCAACAACGCGCGCACGCGCTGATAGACAGCGTCGCTGGATGCAACGTCCTCAAGAGAAGCTCCGTGGACAAATCCCCCCAAGGCGCCAGATGCCTTATCAACCTGTATTTTTTCGTTCAGTACCATGATTGACCCTCTCGAGATCCTGCAGCGAGGGCTGATTGTATCCAAGCCGGTTCGATGCCACACCCGATAAAGTGTTCGAGGGCTGACACAAACTGAACAATTCAAGGGCAGTTGGAAAAACCATGGGGTAGTCTTTTGCCATGGGACGCTACCGACCACCAGAACCTGCCAAGGCGGCGATTATTACCGCTGAAGGCTTCGCTCGCCTGCAAGAAGAACTCAACTATCTGTGGAAAGAGAAAAGACCTGAAGTGACCGCCCGGGTGGCCGCTGCGGCTGCCTTGGGAGATCGCTCAGAAAATGCCGACTACATTTATGGTAAACGCCAGCTAGGTGAAATTGATCAGCGCATTCGCTATCTGGATAAACGGATTAGTACCATGCAAGTGGTGGATCGGTTACCCAGCGACACCGGCAAAGTCTATTTTGGCGCTTGGGTGGAACTGCGGCACCGGGAAACCTGTGATTCATACACCTACCGCATCGTTGGCCCCGATGAAATCGATCAAGACCCTGCCTATATCAGTATCGATTCACCCATGGCTAAGGCACTTATTGGTAAGTCAGAGGGCGACGACATTTCTATTTTGCAAACAACCCAGAACAGCAAGGTTCTGAGCTTTGAAAAAACTCCAGACCCCACAGAGTACAAAATAACTGCCATTCGATACGCCCTCGGATAAGCGGCCCCACTAGGGAGTGCAAGGTCTCGGGCCAAGAGTCAGGGGCCAAGAGTCAGAGACAGAGCCTCAAACTCGAGGCCTCACACTAAAATTCCTAGGTTTAATCTTTTAAATAGGGTGTATCACCGGACTCAAGCTCAGCCGCTGCTTTGCCGGCGGTACCAATGCAGAGGGCGCCCCAGACAGCCCTTCAGGCGTTGCCAATAACGTCAGCCAAAGCGTGACCTGCCGCCATGCCGTTTCCTCACTCGGTGCCAGTTGGTAATTGGGTTGCGCTCCGCGCAAGTCCAGCAATGCGCGCAACACGATAATGGCCGCCCGTTGAACCCCGTAGGTAGCTGCGAGATTTCGATCGTCCACAGCAAATGACGCCGGTGCTGCATCGGATAGATTTGGCAGCGGGTCTGGTAACTTTCCTTGTAACTTTTCTGATAACGAGGGTGCGAGCAGACTTCTCAAGGCACTGACTAGCGGCTTGTCGAGGGTATCGTCGTCTTCTCTCGGGTGGTGCTGGTGCTCGGACGCATAGTTTTCTAGGCGGGCAACTTGAGAATCTAACGCCCAAGCGCACAAACCCTCCTTGTTGCCAAAGTAATGGTAGATCATTCGCTTGTTAACGCCGGCCTCAGCCGCCAACCGATCCACGCGAATACCCGCGGAGCCCAAAGTCACTAGCTGTTGAATTGCTGCCTGCAGTAGCCGATGCCGTGTTTGCTGAGGATTACGCATCACTAGATGTAACCATTTATTTACTTATGAATGCAAACACTCCTTGATTGCCATTTAAGTAACCATATAGTTATAAATCAGCCGACCACCGGGCTTTAACGCTCTAGAGCCAACAAAAACTTCTTCGAATCTAGGCCGCCGCCAAAACCCGTCAGCGACCCATCGCTTCCCACGACGCGGTGACAGGGAATGAAAATCGCCAACGGATTGTTGCCATTGGCGTTACCCACAGCTCGCATAGCCTTTGGCGAGCCAACGGCTTCAGCGATTTCTTTGTAGGTGCGGGTTTGGCCGTAGGGGATGCCTTGCAAAGCCTTCAGCACGCGGCCTTGAAAAGGTGTCACCGGCGGATCTAAAGACAAGTCGAATGTCCTTCTTCGACCAGAAAAATACTCCTGTAACTGCCTTTTGGCCTGTTCAAAGCGGGCGTCGTCTCGGTGCCACTTTTGATCCGGCATTAACCTCGCTTTTTTTCCTTGAGAAAAGTACAGCCCCGTCAATCCGGACTCGTTAGCGGTCAACATTAGGGAGCCAATTGGGCTGCCAACCGCGGTAAAAAAGGTATCAGAACCCGTGTTCATGCCATTTCTCCTCGTCTAAAATGTTAGTTAGTACACACTATTTATTGTTGCTCAGGTCTCTGCCGCGCCTCCTTATCTCGCGCAATCGCCGCCAAACGCCACAGGTGCATTAGCCCATAGGCACGCCAGGGGCGCCATGGCTCTGCCACCTTCAATGCTTGGGCAGGGGTGCTCTGTAAATGCTTCAGCACGACCCAGTCGTTGTGGGGGAAAGCATCTGAGTCTTTCACCACCCGCAATCGGATGTAGTTTTGGGTCCACGGACCGATGCCCTTGATCTCACCAATGCGCGAGACAAAGGCCTCCGCAACATCGCCCTCGGGCAGATCAAGATTCTCTTGCGCAACCCACTCGGCAATCGTGGCGATGGCTCGGCCCCGATTGCCGGGCATTCCAAGTTCCGCTATGTCTCGATCCTGCAGCTGGCTTGGGCGCGGAAAGTCTCCCTGCCCGTAAGCTTGGATCATCCGGTTGGCCAACTCTGTACCCCGGGCGACACTAACCTGCTGACCCAATATCGCCCGGACGGTGGTTTCGAACCCATCCCAAGCACCCAGCACCCGCAAGCCCGGTGCTTGGCTCACGCTCTGGGCCAACATGGGCGAACAGGCGGCCAGAGCGTGATCGACCACCCGGCTGTCCGTGTGCAGGTCGAACAGCCGAGCTACCCGATTAAGCAATTCGTAGACAGGCGCACCCCCAAGGGGTAATCGAGCCTGCAAACTGCCACTGGCAGCCCATACCTCAACCCAGACAGGCAGTTGGTTTGCCATCGATACCCGACGCTTGTAATGGTTGCCGGCCACCTCTTCGATACCCAGTAGCGCCCGCCGCCTTAGGTAATCAAAAGCCCAATCCAAGTGGTAAGGCCCTTTTACCGGCAGCGGTAGGTTGATGCCGCCGGGCTCAACACGGGTGCCCCCCTGCATGCGGCGCAGTTCAGTTGGCGTTAAACCATGCGCATGCCGGCAATGTGCGCGCAACTCCCTGACACCGCTTAACCCACCCTCTAATGCGACCTTGCTCAATGGCAAATCGGTTTGGGTCAAGAGCGCGGACACCAAGGATTTTCGCATCGGCAGCGAACTACCTAACGTTAGCTGCCTCGCCGATTGATTGGGTTGTTCAGGCGCTTTCATCGCCAAACTATAACGGAAGGTTTCATTTCAAGAAGGCACTGGTGGCACCAAAACACAGACTGCTGCTCAAAATGTCGACCCCACGAGGTTTTTACTCAGCCGGGTAATTTCTTTATGGTTTGTGCTGATCACACATTTTTTTACCAAGGCAAACGGGGAATACCACACATGAGCGAAGCAGCTTGGGAAGAACCCTCGGATCTGATTATTGAACAGATAGAAATCGGTCCGATGCAAAACTATACCTACCTCATTGGCTGCCGAAGCACTCGGGAGGTTGTCCTAGTGGATCCGGCTTGGGACATCGACTCCTTGGTCAATCACATTAACGAAAAGGACTACAAACTGACCGCCGCCCTAGCCACCCACTACCACCCAGATCACGTTGGCGGTTCTTTCAGCGGAAATCAGGTGGAGGGTTACGCCAAGCTACTGGAAACGAATCCGGTAAAACTCTACGCCCACAACCTAGAAGCCGACGGAATCAAGAAGGTAACGGAGGTTTCAGAGTCGGATATCGCACGCGTGGAATCCGGCGATACCCTGCGGGTAGGCAACATCGAAATCGAGTTTCTGCATACCCCGGGACATACTCCCGGCAGCCAATGCTTCAAAGTAAAAAACACCCTCATCAGCGGGGACACCTTGTTCATTAACGGTTGTGGCCGCGTCGACCTACCCGGCTCCAATTCTGAGGACATGTATCACAGCATGTGCAAGTTATGCAGCTTGCCCGACGATACCCTGCTGCTGCCCGGCCACAACTATGGTCATGTGCCCAATGCCACCATGGGTGAGACCAAGAAGAGCAATGTATACCTGCGCATCAATGATCTGGAGACTTGGTCGTCCATCATGGGCCACTAGCTTACTGAATCCGCTAACAGGAGATCGAAATGACCGAACTAGTCACCTACACCTCTCAAGATCACGTGGCCACCATTACCATCAACCGGCCCGATCGCATGAACGCCCTTAACGAAGATGTCATTTTGGCTCTTCAGGCGGCCTGGCAACGACTGGAACAAGGCAGTGATCGTGTGGCTGTTCTAACCGCAGCCGGTGACCGAGCTTTTTCTGTGGGCGCAGACGTCAAAGATACCCCGAAAGAAATGTGGCAGGGCGTCCCCAGCATTGGCGCTACCACCACCAAACCGGTGATCGCGGCGGTGAAGGGTTGGTGCATTGGCGGCTCCTACGTCATCGTGCAAATGTGCGATTTAGTGGTGGCGGCCGAAAATACAAAGTTTAAGTACCCGGAGGCGCAATTGGGCTTTACCGGCGGCCTGATCGCCAGCGCCGTGGCACGAATCCCACACAAAATAGCCATGGAGTTCATGTTGCTAGGTGAAGACTTTGACGCCCAGAGAGCCTTGGACGCAGGCATGGTGAACAAGGTCGTACCCACCGGCGAAGAAGAAGACCATGCTCAAGCATGGGCCAAAATTCTGGCCGATTCGGCACCACTTGTGGTTCAAGGCCTGAAAGAATTCAGCCTAGCTACCTTGAATAAAAGCCCGGCAGAAGCAGGCGCAGTTGCTCGCGACCAACTGTTGGGCATCAAGTTCAGCGAAGACGGTGCCGAGGGGCGCAAGGCTTTTGGTGAAAAGCGTACCCCCGAGTTCCAAGGTCGCTAAACCAAGCCGAAGCATTAGCCCCGAACTACAGACTCATCGTAGCGAAACAGGTGCGTAACTCGTTAATGAAGAGCTGGGGCTGCTCGAAGGCGGCAAAGTGCCCGCCCTTATCCAGCTCATTCCAATACACGATGTTCGGATAACGCTGCTCGGCCCAGCTTCTGGGCGTCGCGACAATCTCTTTCGGAAAAATACTGCAGCCGGTGGGAATCTTAACCTGCTGATCTGCAACCCCACTGAATGCGGTACCAAAACTCTCCCAGTACAGTCGAGCCGACGATGCCCCGGTACCCGGCAGCCAATAGAACATCACGTTATCCAAAAGCTCCTGCCTGCTGAGCGCATTTTCTGGGTGGCCGCTGCAGTCAGTCCACTCATAAAATTTCTCAATAATCCATGTGGCCTGTCCCATGGGGGAGTCCACCAAACCGTAGCCTAGCGTTTGGGGGCGAGTGCTTTGCTGTGAGGAATAACCCGCACCCCACTGCTGGTAATACTTGGCACCGGCTAAGGCGACTTTGTCCCGCTCGGTGGGACTAGCCAAGGCTTCCTTGGTGGCGCGAGCATTGGGCATGTTGACGTGGATACCGGCACACTGGCCTAAATTCTGCAAACCAATTGCCGTGGTTACTGCAGACCCCCAGTCCCCACCTTGGGCGAAGTAGCGATCATAGCCAAGGCGCTGCATTAGGGCATTCCACGCTTGGGCGATTTTTTCCACCCCCCACCCGGTACCGACGGGTTTCGCGGAAAACCCATAACCCGGTAACGACGGACACACCACATGAAAGGCATCTTCGGCTCTGCCCCCGTGGGCCACGGGATCTACCAGTGGCGCTAACACTTTGTGGAATTCCACCACCGAGCCGGGCCAGCCGTGAGTCATCAGCAAGGGCCTTGCATGGGCTTCTGGGCTCTTTAGGTGAATGAAGTGAATGTCCAGCCCCTCCAGTTCGGTGATGAACTGAGGAAATTGATTGAAGTAGGCCTCGCGCTCACGCCAGTCGTATTCGTGCTGCCAGTAGGCCGCCAACTGTTTTGCGTAGTCCAACGGCAGACCCTGACTCCAGTCCTTAGGGGTCTCCGGATCGGGCCATCGCGTCATGGCCAGACGCTGGGCCAAATCGTCCAACACCTGCTGGTCGATTCGAAGAGTGAACGGACGGATAGGGAATGATTGGGACACGACAGTCTCGAACTACAAATGGTTCTCGATCATCGCAGATTGTGGGATTAAAACAAAAAGGGCCGCCAGTGCGACCCTTTCTGCTCAAAAAGAGACAGGCCTCTAGGGTAGCAAGTGGGCTACCGCGTCACGCTCTTCAGCAAGCTCAGTTTCTGTGGCCGCCATCTTTTCCTGACTGAAGGCATTCACCTCCACGCCTTGAACGATGCTCCAGTCGCCTCCGCTGCAAGTCACTGGGAAGGAGTAGATCAGACCTTCCGCGATACCATAACTGCCATCGCTGTAGACACCCATGGAGAGCACGGTATCGCTACCCAGCGCCCAATCGCGCATGTGATCGATGGCTGCATTGGCTGCAGAGGCAGCGCTGGATGCACCCCGGGCTTCGATGATCGCGGCACCGCGCTGCTGCACGGTGGGAATGAAGTCACCGGTGTACCAGTCCATGTCCACCATTGACATAGCCTGCTGGCCAGCAACCGACGCTCGATGGATATCAGGGTACTGAGTTGCTGAGTGATTGCCCCAAATGCACAGGCCTTCAACCTCTGAAACGTGCTTACCAGCTTTAGCGGCCAGTTGGGCCATGGCACGGTTATGATCTAGGCGCGTCATGGCGGTAAAGTTTCGGGGATCCAAATCTGGCGCGTTACGCTGGGCGATCAGGGCGTTTGTGTTGGCGGGGTTACCTACCACGAGCACTTTGACGTTGCGGGAAGCATTATCGTTCAGAGCCTTGCCTTGTGCCGAAAAAATTGCCGCGTTGGCTTCCAGCAGATCTTTGCGTTCCATACCGGGACCACGAGGCCGCGAACCCACGAGCAGAGCGTAATCCGTATCCTTAAAAGCAACGTTGGCGTCGTCGGTGTAGGTGACGTCTTGCAGCAGCGGGAAGGCACAATCGTCCAGTTCCATGACCACGCCCTTGACGGCATCTAACGCAGGGGTAATCTCAAGCAGCTGCAAAATGACCGGCTGGTCGTTACCCAACATGGCTCCTGAGGCCACACGGAAAAGCAGGGCATAGCCAATTTGGCCTGCAGCGCCGGTGATGGTTACGCGTACTGGATCTTTCATTATTTCTCTCTCAACGTTGTGACAAGTGGTTTTTAACGAGGGCGCATTCTAAGGGGTCTGATACAAAATTGCCGCACCGAAATCGCCATTGTCTGGCTAGGCAGGACCAAATAGGCGAAGAAATTCGGCAAATCACGTCTCGTAGTGCTTGAACAGTGCAGGCTTATGGCTCGCTATCCTCGCTGCCACCTCTGAAATCCAATGAGGCCTCGGCTCGGGCAACTGATCGAAAGCGTAAAACTGGGGCACCCCGTGCAGGTGAGGTTCGCATTGCCGCACCCGACCTTCCCAATGGTGACAAGCGTAGACGAAATTGATGCCCGTGCTCTGTGGGGCGGCGACGGTAGAAAATGTTAGAGCAGCTACCAGCCTCAACTTCAGAGGGCGAACACCCACTTCTTCCCAAGCCTCTCGCCGAGCGGCGTCAAGAGGATTCTCTCCAAGTTCAACGCGTCCGCCGGGATAAGCCCAAAATCCGTCCAAAAATCCAGTGGCAACGCGCTGCTGCAAACACACCCTGAACCCTTCCGGGGCCAACTCACACAACATGATGTGAACCACGGCTTGATCAAATTGCTGCCAAGGCACAGTCACCTCCAATTCACTTCTTCTTCGGCATTTTTGACGGCGAAAGGCCGGGGCAAAACACCCAGAAAAGCCTCGCTGCACCTTCGACAAAGGACAACACAGGCTTGATTCCACAGTACATTTTTGAGAATGTTGCCGGCCGGCTGGAACACCACCAGTCGACGCTGACCGGTAGATCATCTGTAATTACGGCATCTGCCAAACCATATTAAAAAAAACGCCACTGTTGCGCACTGCTTGCGCAGCACAGGCACCGTGACCCTTTCAAATGGCCGACCAAGCATTTCACTTGCTTTGACGCCGGCGCTTCGCCGGCCAGACTGTCCACCGTAAGGGTTCGTCGACGCAGTTTAAAGCCTCGACACAAAAACAACTGAGACGATCTATGACGCTGACATTCAACGGAAACTTCCCACAAAAGAACGGGCTATACGATCCCGCAAACGAGAAAGACGGATGCGGCGTGGGCTTCGTTTGCGACATCAAGGGGCGACCCAGCCACAAGATTTTGCAGGACGCGTTTGCCATGAACTGCTGCATGGAACACCGCGGTGGCGTGGGCTATGAAAAAAATACTGGCGATGGCGCCGGCGTAATGACGGGAATGCCCCACAGCTTCTTTAACGGCTTAGCCCAAGAGCTGTTCGGTCGTGAACTACCCAACCCCGGCGAATACGGCGTGGGCAACATTTTTCTGCCGACAGACCCAGACCAACGGGCAACCTGCAAAGCCGTCATTGCCAAGGCGATAGAGGATGCTGGCCAAACCCTTATCGGCTGGCGGGATCTGCCTACCAGCCCAGATATCGCCGACGTTGGTAAGGCCGCTAGAGCGGCGATGCCTGCGTTCGAGCAGCTCTTCGTTGGCAAGGGTGCCATCGGCGGCATGGAAAACGAATCCTTTGAACGCAAGCTGTACACCATTCGCAAACACAGCGCGCACTTGGTTCGAGCTGATGATTCCGTCACTCAGTCCCACCTGTTTTATATGTGCTCCTTGTCCACCAATGTCATCATCTATAAGGGTATGTTGACCCCGGATCAGTTGTTTCCTTTTTACCCTGACCTGACGAATACCGGATACGAAAGTCACATGGCCATGGTGCACTCTCGGTTCAGCACCAACACCTTCCCATCTTGGGATCGCGCTCAACCCAGCCGATTTATGAGCCACAACGGTGAGATCAACACACTTCTGGGCAACATCAATGCAATGAATGCTCGGGAAGGCACCGTGGCTTCCGAGTACTTCGGCGAAGACATTAAGAAACTGTTTCCCATCGTCGAACCGGATTGCTCGGACTCCGGCACCTTCGACAACGTCCTTGAATTCCTGCTGATGTCTGGCCGCTCGCTGCCAGAAGCTTTGCTGATGATGATTCCGGAGGCGTGGCAGCAGCACACGGGCATGTCTGCAGAAAAGAAGGCATTTTACGAATACCACTCTTGCCTAATTGAGCCTTGGGACGGCCCCGCGTCCATCGCCTTCTCGGACGGTTCCTGCATCGGCGCGGTTCTGGATCGCAACGGCCTGCGACCTTCACGTTATTACATTACCGATGACGACATTTGCATCATGGCATCGGAAGTTGGCGTGGTACCGGTAGACTCGGCAAAAGTTGTGGAAAAAGGCCGACTGCAGCCCGGACGTATTTTCCTCATCGATTTCGAACAGGGACGGATGATTCCCGACGAAGAGTTGAAAACCGATCTAGCCAGTCGGCGCCCCTATCAAAAATGGGTTGAAGAGCAGCGCATTGAGCTGACGGACCTGCCTCAGGTTCCCGGCAAAGCCTTGAATCACGTCACCCTGACGCCACGCATGCAGGCCTTTGGTTACACCCAAGAAACCATGCAGTTCATGCTGCTGCCGATGATTAAGGAACTCAGGGATCCCCTCGGCTCCATGGGCAACGACGCGGCGCTGGCGGTAATGTCGGACAAGCCGCGCATGTTGTACGACTACTTCAAGCAGCGGTTTGCACAGGTTACCAATCCGCCCATCGATTCCATTCGCGAAGAAGTCATCATGGCGCTGGATTGCTACATCGGCCCCGAGCAAAACCTACTACAGACCGAAGCCAAAAACGCACACCGGCTGCGCGTTCCGCATCCCATTCTGACCAATGATGAGCTTGCTGCCATTAACGCTATGGACCATCGAGGATGGCGAACTGCCACCATCGACATCACCTATCCTGCGAATTCAGGCCAGCAAGGGTTAGCAGAGGCCCTACAGCGCATAAACCGTGAGGCCAGTCAGGCCATCGCCGATGGCTACAGCCTCGTGGTGCTGAGCGACCGTGCTTTGGGCACTGACCGTGTAGCCATGAGCGCTTTATTAGCCGTGGGCAGCGTCCACCATTCGTTAGTCGGCAAAGCCGAGCGCAGCCAAATCGGCCTGATTGTTGAAACAGGCGAAGCCCGTGAAGTTCACCACCACTGCCTGCTGGTAGGCTACGGTGCCGACGCGATCAATCCGTACCTGGCCTTTGAAGCACTTTGGGACGCCCAAGAAAAGGGCGCCTTTGACAGTGTCAGCGGTGTCGAAACCAGCGAGGACGTGGTTCGCAACTACCGGAAAGCCGTTGCCAAGGGCATGCTCAAAGTCATGGCCAAGATGGGTATCTCCACTCTGCAGTCGTATAAAGGCGCTCAGATTTTTGAGGCCGTTGGCTTAGCCCAAGACGTGATCAACCAATCCTTTATCGGCACAGCGAGCCGAGTCGAAGGTGTTTCCATGGATGTGTTGGCAGAAGAAATGCAGCGGCGCCACGCCATTGGTTACCCACAAAGAGATCAAGCCGCGGTCAGCGTGTTACCCAATCCCGGCGATTTCCATTGGCGTCGGCATGGTGATACCCACATGTGGGATCCAAAGTCCGTGGCAAGCCTGCAGGCAGCAGCACGCAGCAACAGCGAGGACGCTTATTGGGCTTTCGCTAATCAGGTGAACGATGACAATACCCGCAAAGCCACCCTGCGTGGCCTGCTGGACTTTAATTATCCTGAAACGGGTATTCCGCTGGATGAGGTTGAGCCTGCCAGCGAGATCGTCAAACGGTTCGCCACTGGCGCCATGAGCTTTGGCTCCATCAGTGCAGAGGCCCACGAATCCTTGGCCATCGCCATGAACCGTATGGGCGGTAAGTCCAACACCGGCGAAGGTGGTGAAGACGCTAAGCGATTTATCGCCATGGAAAATGGAGACTCAAAGCGTTCGGCGATCAAACAGGTAGCCAGCGGTCGCTTTGGAGTCACTATCAACTATCTCAGCAACGCCGATGAGCTGCAGATCAAAATCATTCAGGGCGCCAAACCCGGTGAAGGCGGTGAACTACCCGGCGGCAAGGTCGATGACTACATAGCGAGCTTGCGGCACTCAACCCCGGGCGTCGGTCTAATCAGCCCACCGCCCCACCACGACATCTATTCCATCGAGGACATGGCCCAGCTGATTCATGACCTGAAGAACGCCAACCCCAAGGCTCGTATCAGCGTGAAGCTGGGGGCCGAAATTGGCGTGGGTACCGTTGCTGCTGGGGTGACCAAGGCGCGAGCGGATCACATCGTCATTGCCGGTGATTCCGGCGGTACCGGGGCATCACCCCTGACCTCTATTAAGCACGCTGGGGTGCCCTGGGAACTTGGCATCGCCGAAACCCACCAAACCCTGGTGATGAATAACCTGCGCTCGCGCGTGGTTCTGCAAACCGATGGTCAAATTAAAACTGGCCGAGATGTTGCCATGGCTGCGCTACTAGGAGCCGAAGAGTACGGCTTTGCTACCGCGCCGCTGATCGCTCTTGGTTGCATCATGATGCGCAAGTGTCACCTGAATACGTGTCCCGTTGGAATCGCAACCCAGGACCCTGAGCTGCGTAAGAAGTTCAACGGCGAACCCGAGCATGTGGTGAACTACCTATTTATGGTGGCCAAGGAGATGCGTCAGATCATGGCATCCCTAGGCCTGCGTTCAGTAAATGAAATGATTGGCCGCGCGGATCTGTTGAAGACCGATGAAGCCATTGCCCACTGGAAGTCTGAAGGCATCGACTTATCAGCTATTTTGGCCCAACCGGAAATTCCCGATGAATTCTTGGGTAGTTACGCAATTCACGACCAAGATCACCAACTGGATCGGGCACTGGACAACCAACTGATCGAGTTGGCCGCACCGGCGCTGAAAAACGGCGAACAGGTTCGTGCAGAGCTTCCCATCATCAACACCAATCGGGTGGTTGGGGCGATGCTGTCCAACCAAATCATTGCCCAAGTCGGCCCGCAAATGCTGCCCGATGACACCCTGCACTTTAAACTCAATGGCAGTGCTGGCCAAAGCTTGGGTTGCTTCCTAGCCAAGGGCGTTACTCTCGAAGTGGAAGGCGACGCCAACGACTTTGTCGGCAAGGGATTGTCCGGCGGACGCGTCATCGTATATCCGCCCAAGAACAGCCAATTCGCTGCGGAAGACAATATTTTGCTGGGCAATGTGGCCCTGTATGGCGCCACCTCCGGCGAAGCCTACTTCCGCGGTATCGCAGCCGAGCGCTTCTGCGTTCGCAACAGCGGTGCCAGCACCGTTGTGGAAGGCGTTGGCGATCATGGCTGTGAGTACATGACTGGTGGCCGCGTGGTCATCCTAGGCTCCACCGGGCGAAACTTCGCCGCAGGTATGAGTGGTGGTATCGCCTACATCTGGGATCCGAAACAGCAGTTCGCAGCCAACTGCAATGCTGAGATGGTGGATCTGGATAAAGTCGAAACCGACGCCGATTTGGTCGAACTAAAAACCCTAATCGAAAACCACTTGGCCCATACAGGATCAACTGTAGCGGCCCAGGTACTGGAAAACTGGGAACAAAGTGTTGCTCAATTCGTCAAGGTCATGCCCCGGGATTACAAACGGGTATTGCAACAGCGCCAGCAACAAGTCAGTGCTGGCTAAGCGGTAAGCTGCGATTGTGTGCTCAGACAGCGGTGACCTTCGCCGGCCTGAGCACGCACAATAAAACGAACAACAAAACGAACAACAAAACGAACAACAACTTCAGTGTTAACAAAGAGCGTAAGAGTAAGAAGATATGGGTAAACCCACTGGTTTCATGGAATTCCCGCGACAAGCTGCCCCTTATCGGCCAGCCAAAGAACGACTGTTGGATTTCAACGAGATTTACACCAACCACGATATCCAGCGTCTTAGCACCCAAAGCGCACGTTGCATGGATTGTGGCGTGCCCTTTTGCCAGTCAGAAGAAGGATGCCCAATTCACAATCTGATCCCGGAGTTTAACGATCTGGTCTTTCGGGACGAATGGCGTGAAGCCTTGGATCGGCTGCAAAAAACCAACAACTTCCCGGAATTTACCGGTCGCGTGTGCCCAGCACCTTGCGAGGGTTCCTGCGTCTTAGGCATTACAGACCCTGCTGTAACCATTAAGAACATTGAAATGGCCATTATCGACCGTGGCTTTGAAGAGGGCTGGGTTACTCCCAACACGCCCGCCACTCGCACCGGCAAAACCATTGCCGTCGTTGGCTCAGGGCCTGCTGGCCTCGCCGCGGCAGACCAGCTTAACCGTGTCGGTCATAGCGTCACCGTCTACGAGCGCGCAGATCGTGTGGGTGGCTTGTTAATGTACGGCATTCCCAACATGAAGCTTGGTAAGGAAGACGTTGTGGAGCGCCGGGTTAGCCTGCTGCGGGAAGCAGGCATCACGTTTGTTACCGGAACCTCGGTGGGTGACGGCAGCGACGACAGCGTGTCCGTCAAAGACCTTCAGCAGCAGCACGACATTGTTCTGCTAACCACGGGCGCCACAGTGCCGCGGGATCTGCCCATCGAAGGACGCGAGTTCAAGGGCGTGCACTTCGCCATGGATTTCTTAAGCGCCAACACCAAGAGCCTGCTGGATTCGGACCTGCAGGACGGCAATCACATCTCTGCCAAGGGCAAGGATGTGATCGTTATCGGCGGCGGCGATACCGGTACTGACTGCATCGGTACGTCATTACGCCATGGCTGCAAGAGCCTGGTTAACTTTGAGCTGTTTCCAAAGCCGCCCGAAAGCCGGGATGCAAATAATCCTTGGCCGACTTGGCCGAAGATCTTCCGCGTAGACTACGGTCATGAAGAAGCCACTGAGGTTCAGGGTGAAGATCCACGGGTTTATTCCGTGTCGTCGCTGTGCTTTTTGGGCAACGACCAAGGTGAGCTCACCGGTGTGCGAACCGTCGAAGTGGAAATGAAAGACGGCAAATTTGAAAATGTGCCCGGTACCGAAAAAGACTGGCCCGCAGACCTCGTGTTCTTAGCCATGGGCTTCTTAGGACCAGAGCACACGGCCTCGGATCAACTGGGCTTGGAGTACGACGAGCGCTCGAATTTCAAAGCCGAGTACGGCTGCTATAAAACTAACGTGGACAACGTCTTTGTCGCCGGTGACTGCCGTCGCGGACAATCCTTGGTTGTGCGGGCAATTAATGAAGGTCGCGAAGCAGCTCGTGAGATTGATCGTCATCTGATGGGCGTTACCGAACTCCCCTAGCGGAAAACTCCGTTCATACGCGGCTGTTGTGCGGCCGCGCTGTCTGCTGCGCTACCAGCCCTTCGCCAGCTCGTCTCAGTCTTGCAATGTCGTACGGATACTTTGTTTCACATCGACTAGCGGGCGCACCCATGTGTCCTCGGCCGTAAGGCCATCAATTTGCAACGCCCTTCGCGCCTGAAAGGCGTCCTCTACAGTCGCAAATGCCTCCAAGACCATCACATACAACAAGCCGTTTTGCTTTTGATAGCGAAATGAGGCCAAGGTACCTGCAACTTGAGGAGCCGCACGTTTAGAGAACTCCTGCAGCTGGCTACGGGACGAGACAGTCACCAACTGGAGGGTGTAGCCCGAGTCCGGTTGTCGAATCAGCCACTGGGCATCCTGCACAGGGGGCCGTTCAGCCGGCGTACTGGATACAACATCAAGGGTGCTTTCAGCCCAGCTAAGCAGCGGCGTTGTCAGCAGCCAGCCAAGGCCCGTCACAGCGACAACCAGCAACCTAATCATGATCTGACGACAATCCCATTTGCTCGCGAAGCACACCCACTAACACATCCAGTCCCACGTCATCGCTGATCACCACATTACCGAGGCTTTGGGCCAAGACGAATTTTAGGCGCCCATCGCTGACTTTTTTGTCCATTCCCATGGCTTCCACCATCGCATCTACGCTGAGCTCATGCTGGCCTAAGGCCGTGGGTAGACCCAGCCCTTCCAGCAGCATTTTCAGTCGGATGGCATCCGACTCCGCAAATCCGCAGTGCAGAATCGATAGACGAGCAGCCATGACCATGCCAATGGCAACCGCCTCACCATGTAACCACTGGCCGTAGCCGGCAAGCTTTTCGATGGCATGCCCAAAGGTGTGACCGAAATTCAAAATCGCGCGTCGGCCAGACTCGCGCTCGTCTTCACTGACCACCTTTGCCTTGCTGGCGCAGGAACGCAAAATCACCTGCTGAAGTATTTCTGGCGAACGCGCTAGCAAACCCTCGAGATTGTCTTCCAGCCAAACAAAAAACTCTGGGTCGTCGATCACACCGTACTTGACCACTTCGGCCAGACCCGCCGCGTATTCGCGAGGCGGCAGTGTGGCCAACACCGATGTATCAGCCAGCACAGCCTTAGGTTGGTAGAAAGCACCTATCATGTTCTTACCCGCAGGGTGATTTACCGCGGTCTTACCCCCCACAGAAGAGTCCACCTGAGCTAACAACGTAGTGGGAATTTGAATGAAATCCACGCCCCGCTGAAACGTGGCAGCGACAAAGCCGCACAGGTCACCCACCACACCACCGCCCAGAGCAATTAGACAGGTGCTGCGGTTGTGTCTGGCATTCAGCAGAAATGTTGTAACTGCCTCATAGCTTTCAAGCGTTTTATAGGCCTCGCCGTCGGGCAGTTGATAGACGTCAACCTGTCTTTGCCCCAGCGCGCTCAGCACGGGCTGCAAATAAAGCGGCCCAATGGTTTCGTTGGTGATGATTGCGACCTGTTGGCCATGAATCAGCGGTTCCAACAAATGGGCTAGCTGCGCAGAGTCGCCGACACCTAAATCACCCACATGAATCGGATAACTTCTGTCCCCAAGCTCTACCGTTAGGGTTTGAGCAGTAAGCGACCCCATTGCATTCGACGTCGTTGTCATGTGTTCGGCCTTGTGAGCTTGTTGTTTTCTTTTTCCAGCAATCCCAATATTTTTCGAGTCACGGCGCTAGCGCCTCGCTGATCGGTCATCACTCGGTGATCTGCCACCTCTGCATAGAGCGGCCCGCGCGCAGCCTTCAGGTCCCTCAGAATTTTTTCGGGGTCGCCGCCTTGCAACAACGGCCGCTTGCTATCCCGTCGGGTTCGGGCAACGAGTTTATCGATGGGGCTGTCCAGATAAAAAACCACACCGCGCGAAGCCAGGTGCCGCCGGTTATCTTCACGCAAAATCGCCCCACCACCTGTGGCAAGCACAATACCTTCCCGCTGTGTCAGTTCGTCGATCACAGAAGCCTCTCGTTCGCGAAAGCCTGCCTCACCCTCTACGTCGAAAATCCATGAGATCTCCGCACCGGCACGACGCTCAATCTCATGATCCGCGTCAAAAAAAGGTCGGCTCAATGCATCGGCCAGCTGACGCCCCACGGTACTTTTCCCCACCGCCATCAGACCTACTAAAAATATGTTCTGCACCGTCATGGGACTAAGTGTAAAGCAAGGCAAGAACGGGGCGAAGAAATATGACCGGACTAAGATCAAACCGACCCCAATTTCTAACGAGCTGCCTTACTCACCATCACTATCACCGTCACCATCAAGGATTGATTACAGAGTAACCGCGACCCGTCTTTCAACACGGAAGAAAAACTACTCTAACCCGGTCAGTGCTGCTGATTAGAGACCGTTGCAACCGGGTCGTCTGCCACCAGTGTGGGCGTAATAAAGACCAACAGCTCCTGCTGATCCTTACGCGTGATCTTGCGCCGAAACAAACGGCCAACAAAAGGCAGGTCCCCCAAGATGGGGGTTTTGCGCCGGGCGTCATTTTCATCTTCCTGCAAAATACCCCCCAAGACCAATGTCTGCCCGTTCCCGACCAGCACATTTGTTTGCATCTCGTTCGTGTTAATTGACGGCACCCCGTTGAAAATCTGACCTACCGTGTCTTGCTTCACCCTTAGCTGCATCAAAATATTGTGATCCGGTGTGATTTGAGGTTTTACGTGCAAAGACAACACCGCATCTTTGAACGACGTCGATGTGGCGCCACTGCGGCTTGTTTCCTGATAGGGGATTTGTATACCCGACTGTATCGATGCCAACGACTGATCAATGGTCAGAATTTTAGGCTTGGCCAGCACCCGGGCTCGCCCCTCCTCCTCCAAGGAAGAGAGCTGCGCATCTACCGCGACCCCAGGGCGCAATACCCCCAATGCCAAGGTCGAAGCCGGAGACGCCGTTGATAAAGCCGTCGTAGCCACCAAGGTACTTGCCGAGCCGCTGTCAACTTCCGAATCGCCGTCGACAGACACACTGGAGCTAAATGCCGCCTGCCAAGCAATACCGAGCTGTTGGTTCAAGCTGTCACTAGCCGTCACTATCCTCGCCTCGATTGCCACCTGAGAAAGCGGCACATCCAACAATTCAACCAAGTGGCGCAGACCATCCAGCCGACTAGGAGCATCTCGGATGATCAGGGCGTTTAGACGCTCATCCACAAAAACCTTGCCGCGGTCCGACAGCCCGGCCTTGTCCGCGGCTAAATGCTTAATCAGAAGATTGGCGCGAGCGTAGCGGACACGCAACACAAGGGTTTGCAACGGCACGAGCTGCTCGACGGTTTGTGCATCGCTCAATGCTTGGGTTTCCTGCGCAGCAAGTGCGTCAGCCGGAGCCACAAAACGGATGCCTTGCCGAACTCTCTCAGCAAGGCCGGCAGCCAACAGCGTGGTAGACCAAGCATCCGGCCACGCCACGTCGACTAGGTTCATGGACAATGTGCCGGACACTTCGTCGCTGACTATTACGCTGATACCTTTTTGATGGGCTAGAAGCTGAAGCAGATCCCGCACTGGCACATCCTGAATTTGCAGATTAATGCTCAGATCAGCGCTTGGTTCAGACAAGGAATTTGAGCCAGCAGCAGTCGAGGAATTTCTGGATGGGTGATCAAAAGTTGCGGCATAGGCCGAACTCGCAGCGTATAGGACCGCGAAAAATATAACGCACGCGGGCCAAGCTGGCAGACGCATGAGGCCTAAGCTGTAAGAACAAAAACGATTCATTTCGACCAACGTCCAAAACTGAGAAGTCGTGGCAGATTTAGACCGGAGGTTAGATCGAAGGGTAGGAGGGTGATTGGACCCATCGATGGATCCACTATTGGCCCCGTCGTTACCCCCATCCTTCGACAGCGGATCCGGCTGGGAAAAGTCTTATTCATCATCAGGGAGTACGGAAACTGACATGCGATGATGGGGCGCACGGGACATCAACGCAGGTTCTAGCATCATGACTTTGGGGCCCTGCTTTTCTGAGTACAAAACCCCGCGACTTTTACTGAGGTTCACCAAGCGCAAGCCGCTGGAGGAAATCTCCGCATTGTGAGCCGCCACCATTAATGCGCCAGAGGGTCCACGAAAAACCCCACGCCGAATGCGGTCGTTTTCGCCCCTAGTTTTGTCGATCACCCCAACAAGGCGAATTTCTTCCAGCGCTTGATCGGCAAATACTCGTGGGGATTCAGTCAGCGGCGCGACGTGGGCGGTTGTGTGGACACAGGCAGGGTTGGCAGTAGAAAAAAGCGCGCCCAAGGATGGCAGTTCGACAGCACGCCCAAGCGGCTCATCCAAACGATATGCCGGCAGATGGTTTGCTGGTAAGGGTTTGCCTTCCTGAAGAATCCAGGCACTTTGGCGAAACGTCAGTTTGGCGTTCACCAAGGTGGTTTGTGCTCCAGCAGTCCTAGTCGTTTTCCCCGTGGAGTTCAGATGAGTTTTATCCACGGGACGTAGAACCGAGCCAGCAGCGATGGGACGGATATCCAGCGCATCGATCCAAAGAGCGCGACTGGCAAGGTTCGCCAACAGGCGGCTAACATCAGCCTGGGATCCGGTCATGCGCCATTCATAACCGCGCTGGCGCAAATGCCCAAGCATGTTATTTTCAACCCATGCAGCCTTCATCGCACTGGCAATTGAGCGGTCTTCTTTGCGGCTCATCCCGGTGTGTTTCAGTTCTTGGGTGGACACCCCTTGGTGTTTCGCAAGATCGACCAAATCCTGCAGCCAAACCTGATCCGAATACCACACAGGATATCGCTGCAGCACACGGCGGCTGCTCTTATCGTCGCGTGAGGGTTTGCCGGCCCCTAACACCGGCGGGTCATCCAGTATCGACGTCGCCTCGGACTCTAGCTGAGAAGTTAGCTCCTCGGCCTGAGCCGCGAAGGACTGCCTCTGCTGGTAAACCGGCAATGCCCAATACGCCAGCCCAATAAGGCCCGGCATGCAGCTGAGTAAAATCAGACAAATTCCACGCATGAACCCGGGCAACACAACTAGCTTCGCCGCCACGATAGCCACCGTGTTACTGACCGCTGGCCACCAGTCAGTCAACGCTACGGTCCGAGCCTGAGAATTCAGCCTTCAAGGGCACTCTCTCTTCGGCAGGCGCAAAGACAACCCTCAGCGAAAACTCGTTATCGAGCGGGTCATCTGCATCCGCCACCGACGTGATTATGGGGTCGGCTGGGAGAGCATCACTGGCAGCATTGGACCCCATGAGAAGGGTTGGCCAAGATTCAAGGGATCTGTGTTGATCTCGGCTAAAAGCAGCAAAGACCTTCTCCGGAAGCGTGATCAATCGAGTCACATTTGATGCCAGACCAAAAACCGTTGCCGAATTTTTGGTGAGAGCAACTCGATGGACTACAAAGCATTCGGGTATTAATGCCAACAGCGCTTCAATGTTGAGCAATTGGCGCTGGCCATATTTTCCATGAAGACCAAGTTGGGTCAGCGCGGCCCTACGGGCGCTTCGAGCATGGTCTTGGGTTCGTGCCTGTTGCTGCGCCTCCAGAATTTGCTGATGCTCCGCCCTAGCGTCGGTCAGCAGTTGGTGACTGAGATCTGCTTTACGCTGCAATGCCTCAAACCACATATAGGCGCAGGCGGAAACCGCGAGTGCCAGACCAACAAGCTGACAGAGCAATCGGCCTTGGCGTTGTTGCAGCCATGCACCACGCCAGGGCAGCAAATTCATCATTGGGGCCGCATCTTCTTTTTGCCAATCACCTGAGGGCTGTCGACTACCCTGCAGCGCGCTTCCTAAGGCGATAATCGACGGCACATCTAAGGCCGGCCCCTGATAGCGCATGCCTCTTGACCATGGAGATAATGTGTTGTCAAAGACGGCCCATGTCTTTGACAGCGAATCTGCTAGCGCCTCGACACTGTCTTTGTTGATCAGCCAAAGAATGACTTTTGTCTGTTTGTCTAAATCCAAAGTTTGCAAAGCATCCAGCGAATCCAGCGGTAGACGGCGTTGAAACCAGGAATCGGAAAAAAGCCATAGGTTGGTTTGACTGCCGCCTTCCACCAGCACCCACGGGCCACGCAGAGCGCTTAAATCCGAATTAGACTCATGCCACAGGCGCTGCAAACCCCAGTACAAGGCCACACCATCCGGCGTCACGCCGGCAATCGCTAAGCCGCGCTCCTGCAAATGAGTCAACAGACTGCGAGCAGCATAACCCGACATCCACCAAAGCCTAGCTTGGGTAGTAGAAGATTCCGGCAGAGCTTTCCCGGACAAGTGGCCGACCCCTTGCAGCGCATGAAGCAATTTGTAGTCGAAAACCGGCGGCTCGTCGGGTTTGGCTTGCTCCAACCAACTGTCACCGCGTCCAGACTCGGACAGATCAACCCCAGCGCGGGACAGGTATTGCCCCAGTTCTTGGGCTGCGGCAAAAACCAGAGTGCGGCGCAAGGATCCGGGAACACTAACAGCAACCTCTGCGCCTGAGGCCAGATCAGTACTCACCCAAACCTGGGGAAACGGGCAGTCGACGGACAAGTGGAACAGTCGCTGGCACTGCTCACACAAAGAAAGACTATTGGGGTCTTCAATCTGCGGGATCTCGATGTTGGCCAGCACAAAGTCAGCGCCGACAGCGGTGCATTGGCGAAGATTCGTCCTCGCTCGATGTTTGGCTAGGTAGCAAACCGTCACAGTTTGTTCGTGAAAACAAAACCCCAGCACGCCGGCGACAGCGGCCGAGTCGTCGAACCCAAACGATCTAAAAAGCACCCGTAGACGAGTCAAGTGGTTGCGAATGCCCCAGGGATCCGGGTGATCTGTTTTATCAGCCTTGTCTGTTTTATCGACCCCGTCTGTTTTATCGACCCCGTCTGTTTTATCCATCCAGTCGGTTTCATCGATCCGGTCTGTTTTGTCAGCCTTCTCGGCGATCAATCCTGTCATCAAACCACCACGACGCTTATCTAACCTGAAACTCAGGGTGACAAGCTGAGAACCTATTAACGAGGCATGTGCGCTGGTTTCTATGTAAGCGTTCTGCCTCACGAGATCGGACTAGAGCTCGCAACAGGGTCAGTGTTCTGCCAGACCTGTTTTGCTATGCTTTCCGAGCAACGTCCGATCTCTTCTGGCAGCAGAAACCAGCCATATGAACAGCCCCAAGCGGTCTAAGCGCAAACGCCCGGTCTTAAGAGTCCTCAGCATTTTTGCTTTGGCGACTTTTTGCACGATGGTTATCGGGATATCCGCTACCTACATCTATCTTGATCCGCAGATCCCCAAAGCCTCGACGTTCCGCAATGTCACGTTAGAGGCCCCACTCCGCATTTATGCCAAGGACGGAGAGCTGATTGGCGAGTTTGGCGAACGACGGCTGATCCCAATAGCTCTCGAGGATGTTCCCCAAAACTTCATCAACGCGATTTTAGATACCGAAGATAAACGTTTTTATCAGCACAGTGGCATTGACTACATTTCGTTAACCAACGACGTGATGCAGCTTATAGCCAGCCTTGCAGGCATCGGTAACGAGCGCCTGGGTGGGGCCAGCACCATCACGATGCAGCTCGCCCGCAACGTTTCCTTCACCCTCGAGCGCAGTTTTTTACGCAAATTCAAAGAAATGCTGCTGTCGTTAAAAATAGAGCAAGAACTTAGCAAGGACGAAATTCTTGAGCTGTATATCAATCTCGTCCCCTTCGGTAAGCGCGCCTACGGAGCCGAAGCTGCGGCGGTTACTTACTACGGTAAATCTTTGAGCCAACTGACCTTGGCCCAGCTTGCCATGCTGGCTGGCACCCCCCAGCGACCCGAAGCTGGCAACCCCATCAATGGACCTGAGTGGGCATTGCGCCGCCGCAACCAAGTGCTGGGGCGAATGCTGTCTCAAGCGTCGATAACTCGTGCTCAGTACGATGAGGCAGTCGCCGCGCCGATCACAGCCAAGGTCTATGCCCGTGAGCTGGACTTGCCCAGCCCTTATGTAGCGGAGTGGGCACGACAGCAAGCCGAGGGGCTTGTGCCGGACCTGTATACCGGAGGCTACGAGATTTATACAACCTTGGACGGCGCTCAACAGCGGGCGGCAATGCAGGCGCTGCGACACGGGTTACTGAAGTACGATCAAGACCACGGCTACCGCGGACCGGAGGGTCGAGTATCCCCAGCGTTGCTCACTGAACTCACTCAAACCGTTCAAACAGTTTATGAGCCACTAGCCACGTCGTCGGATGGGTCCCAGCAATCAGACATGGCAGGTCTTCCGGACAGCGACAACTCGGAAACAACAAAAGACCAAGTTGTGGATAGCATAAAAGCCGAGCTTGAGGCCTTTACTACTTACGACCAACAAATACCGGCCGTGGTCGTAACCCTGACCGACGACAATGCAGAGTTTGTGACCAAGGATGGCGGCATTGGGTCCATCACCTTGGAAACCAGTAAGTGGGCACGGGCCTACCTTTCCGTGGACGAACTGGGCCCCAGACCCCAGCGGATGACGGATATTCTAGCCGTGGGCGACATCGTGCGGGTAAACGTGCAACCCCCAGAACAGCGGGAACAGCCTACTTGGCTACTGACTCAGCTACCCGAAATTCAGGGCGCATTGATCGCCATGGACCCAAACGATGGTGCCATACGAGCACTGATGGGCGGCTACGACTTTTATCGCAACCAGTACAACTACGCCTTGCAAGCCCAGCGTCAACCGGGATCTGGCTTCAAACCCTTTGTCTACAGCTCGGCCCTAAGTCGAGGAATTACCCCAGCAGACATCTTTCTTGATGCGCCCTTGGTTTTCGAGGACGCCAATTTGGAATCTCAATACCGGCCAGAAAACGACAACAACCGGTATAACGGGCCAACGCGGTTGCGGGAAGCTTTGTATCGTTCGATCAACTTGGTCTCCATGCGCGTGCTGCTGAAAATCGGTGCAGGGCGAGTACTTCGCGATGTGCGGAAATTTGGCTTTGATATGACGTCATTTCCACGCAATACCCAGCTGGCCCTTGGTGGGGGCACCATGACCGTGGCGCCCCTTGATATGGCCAGAGCTTATGCCGTGTTGGCCAATGGCGGTTATTTGGTGGAACCCTATATCGTGGATCGACTGGTCGATCAGCAAGGAAATGTGCTGTTCGCCACAACGCCAGCCCGGGTGTGTACGTCTTGCGAAGAGGCACAGGCTCAAGCGGAAAAAAACAATCCCTCGACAAATGTCAAAGAGCCCGCAGAGGCGCCGAAAATGGATTGGCTACGCTCCACGGTTCTCGACAAATTGCTGGCGGATTCGGAGAGCGCCGAGCCAAAGGAGACATCTGTCCTGCAGGCCCAGCGCGTACTTGACGAGCGCAACGCCTTTATCATGCAGTCCATGCTTCGAGACGTCATAAAGCTTGGCACCGGCCGACGGGCTCGGGCGCTGGGTCGCAATGATCTAGCAGGCAAAACCGGTACCACTAACGATGCGTCGGATACTTGGTTTAACGGCTTCAATTCCAGCCTTGTGGCCAGTGTCTGGGTGGGATTTAAAGACCAGCAACCGTTAGGGCGAAACGCTTACGGCTCGAACATACCGCTGCCTATATGGATCGATTTTATGCGTGAGGCATTAGACGGTGTGCCCGAGCAACTGCTGCCCCAACCTCCCGGGGTCATAAATCTGCGCGTAGATCGTGCAACCGGACGGCCAACCTACCCCAGTAATTCATCGGCCATTGACGAGGTCTTTTTGGCGGAGTTCGCGCCGGATCCCGCACCGGCCAACGATAGAGGTAATTCAACAAACGAAGAAATTCGCGCCGTGGATTTATTTTGACCGATCTTAGGATTAACCCTAGACCCCAACGTCAGGCATAAAAAAAGGAGATCCCTCTCCTTTTTTGCGTTCTTGATTAGGCCGCCCATTAAAGCCCGGACTGTTGTGGCCTAACGATCCATCGCTGATTGGACAATTTTGGTTGGCAGCCCCAAAGACTACTGCCAACCACCCGTCGCGATGGACGGCGTTGCTAGCTGCCGGAACTGGTGCGCTTGGCAAATCGCTGACGGAACTTCTCAACACGACCGCCAGAATCGATGGTCTTTTGCTTGCCCGTATAAAAGGGGTGACAGCTGGAGCAAACGTCCAAATGTAGGTCGTCTGCCAGTGTTGAACCAATTTCCATCTTGTTACCGCAGCTGCAGGTTGCATTGATGGCGTGGTACTCGGGATGAATTTCAGCTTTCATAACCGCTACTTGCTTGTTTTAAATCGGGCGCGAAGTTTAACAGAAGCATCTGCCCCCGCAACCGTTAAGGAGAGCCAAACAAGGAAGTTATCACCCGGAACTATCAAGATCTGGCCTCGCCACCGTAGAATACCCTATGGCCAGCAACCACCACGTAATTCAAGTCGCCGTTCCTAGGCCACTGCACTCGGTATACGACTACCACGTCGATGAATCCATCGGTATACCCAAGGTGGGCGCACGGTTGCGCGTACCTTTTGGTCGCAGTGAAGTTATCGGGGTTTGCATCAGCACGGCGGTGGAAACGCCTCACGACAACACCAAGGCGGTATTGGAGATTCTTGATACCGACGCGGCCATTGCGGAAGAGCTGCTAGACCTTGCCCAATGGATGAGCGCCTACTACCACTACCCGTTGGGAGAAGTACTCGCCACCATTTTACCCAGCGCGGCCCGAAAGGGATCGGCCTTTGAGATCAAGCCACCGCCACCACCGGATCTGTGGCACCTGTTAGACCCCTCTGCCGCCAGTCCAAGAGCAAAAACTCAGCAAGCCTTCGTCCAACACATGCAATTGGCCGGGGCGCCGGTAACCGGCACAGATCTGGAGTCGGCGGGCTTTAATCGCCCCATGCTGAGAAAGCTCGAAACCCTTGGCGTCGTGGAGCGAAAACATCCAACCACCTCGGCGCCGCTGGATTCACCGCTAACCGCGACCCCAGAGCAAGCTCAGGCCATTGAGGCCGTCACCAGCACACAGCACTTTGCGACCTTCCTGCTTGAAGGCGTCACCGGCTCCGGCAAAACCGAAGTGTATCTTCAAGTCATGGCGCCCGTGCTGGAGCAGGGCAAACAAGTGCTTGTTCTGGTACCAGAAATCGCCCTGACGCCACAAACCTTGGCGCGGTTCGAAAATCGTTTTGCCGGCGTTGGCATCATGCACTCTGGCTTAACCGATCAGCAGCGCTTACAGACTTGGCTTCGCTGTCGATCCGGGGATATTCGGGTGTTGATCGGCACTCGCTCGGCAGTGTTCACGCCCTTCTCAGACCTGGGTTTAATCATTGTGGACGAGGAACATGACAGCTCGTATAAACAACAGGAAGGTCTTCGTTATTCCGCTCGGGACCTGACCGTCAAAAGAGCCCATAGCACCGACATTCCGTTACTTCTGGGCTCGGCTACACCGTCATTAGAATCTCTGTACAACGTCCAGCGCGGACGATACCGGCACCTTGAAATCACTCAGCGTGCCGGTGGCGCCCTGATGCCCAGCTTCGACGTCATCGACATGCGCGGACAGAGCCTGCGTGGAGGTTTTTCTGACACACTGATTCGGATTATTCGCCAACACTTGGCCGCCACGGGACAGGTGCTTATTTACCTCAACCGACGGGGCTTTGCGCCAACCCTGCTTTGTCAAAGCTGCGGTTGGCAGTGCGTGTGTTCTGATTGTGACGCCAAACTCACCTTGCACCGACGTCCTGAACAAATGGTTTGCCACCACTGTAGCCTGCGGTTTGCCCTACCAGAGCGCTGTGAGCATTGCGGCCATGGCGACCTGCTGCCCGTGGGCATTGGTACCCAGCGAGCCGAGGAAGCCTTGGCCGAGCTGTTCCCCGGCGTCCCCCTGTACCGAATTGATCGAGATACCACTCGGACAACGAATCAGCTCAATAGCCAGCTGGAGCAGATCCACCAAGGTCGACCCTGCATCATGATCGGCACACAAATGCTGGCCAAGGGACACCATTTTCCGCAAGTGACCTTAGTTGCCGTGGTGAACGCTGATGCTGGCTTCCTCAGCCCAGACTTTCGAGCGCCAGAACGAACGGCTCAGTTAATAGTGCAGGTGGCGGGTAGGGCGGGGCGCGCAGAACGTCCGGGGCAGGTCTGGATTCAGTCATATCAGCCGGAAAATCCATTACTGAAACGGCTCATGGAGCACGGCTATAGCAGCTTTGCCCAAGCCGAGTTAGCCAGTCGTCTAGCAGCGGGGCTGCCACCCGGCCAGCCCATGGCCATGGTGCGCGCCGAGGCCTTCGATCCTCACATCGCCATGGATTTTTTACAGCAGTGTAAAGGCCACCTGCTCAATCAAATAAAAGCCCAAGACAGCGACTCAGGAAGCGACGTACAAATCATGGGGCCTATTCCAGCACCCATGGCGCGGGTAGCCAAGCGAACACGCTATCAGCTCATCGTTATTGCCGAAGCTCGGCCGCAGCTGCATCGACTCTTGGCCAGCATTGGTCAGCCCAAAACGCATTCAAGCCTACGTTGGTCCATTGACGTAGACCCTTACGATGCCATGTAACCCTCCCGGTTCAGAGCGATTGTTTTTTTGATGTTCCCCGCCCCTGCCCGATTCTTGCCTGACTGTTGGGATTTTGACTTGTTCGCCGTCTTAAATTTTCTCTTCGCGCCTGCATTGATTTCGCGTACACCAAGCAACCACGTTATGATCCATCCCAATGAACTTTTCTAACGTCCTTCGCACAGGCCGCGAGCTATGACCAAAGATTTTGCCAATCGTGGGCAATCGGCAAAGCCTGCCAAAAAGCGCTCTCGCCCGTCGGCGCGCACCGCCAGAGCAACGCCAACTCGAGGCAAAAAAACCGCGAGCTTCCACGGACCAAGTTTTTCTTCCGGTGCGATTTTTGGAGCGGTTTTGGTCCTGCTGGCAGCCTATTTGCCCGAATGGCTGGAAACACCGCCGGGCAGCAAGGAGCAAGCTGCCACAAACGCACCTGTTGCGCCCTCGGTTACCTTTGAATTTCCTGACATTTTGAAGGATCGAGAGATTCCAGTAGACACCAGCCCGTACCAGACTGAAAGCTCGAAACAGTCCGACAAGCCCAACAGTTATAAAGTTCAAGCGGCTTCGTTTCGGGACCGCGGTGAAGCCGACGAACTTAGGGCCAATTTACTGCTGAGTAACTTGCCCGCAAACGTGGTGATCAGTGACGGTGACACAGGGCGCTGGTTTCGCGTAACCCTAGGTCCATTTGATCGGCGCGTAGACGCCAACCGAGCGCTAACCAAGCTGCGAGAGCGCGGCATCTCCGGCATCGTCTTAAACAACACCGATTAGTCACCAGAAACTGGTCTGTCCGACGGCAAATATTGCTTTGTCTGATAGACCACGCCAATATCCCCAACCCTTGAGCTATGGACGCCAGCGCGCCCAGCTCCTCTTTGGAATTGGACTCGTTTATGCAAGCATTTCACGGCACCACGATTCTTAGTGTTAGAAACGATCAGCAGGTAGCCATGGGCGGCGACGGCCAGGTATCTCTTGGCGACACGGTTATGAAAGGCAACGCCATCAAGGTGCGGAAACTTTACCAAGACCGCGTCATGGGGGGCTTTGCCGGTAGCACCGCAGACGCCTTTACCTTGTTCGAAAAATTTGAAGCTGCGCTAGAAAAGTACCACGGACAGCTCGCACGCTCGGCAGTTGAGCTTGCCAAAGAGTGGCGTTCAGATCGCGCCTTACGCAAATTAGAAGCCATGCTGATTGTGGCCGACGCCGACACCACGCTTTTAATCAGCGGTAACGGCGACGTGATCGAACCCGAAGCTGGCGTGCTGGCCATTGGATCTGGCGGTAACTACGCCCGAGCGGCGGCCACGGCTTTAGCAGAAAATACCGAGCTGGGGCCAGAAGATGTCGTTCGCAAGGCTCTGACCATTGCCGGCGACATCTGCGTCTATACCAACCATTCACTGACCATAGAAACCCTGAGCACCAATGCCGAATAACGAGTCGCTGACCCCGAAACAAATCGCCGCTGAGCTGGACCGCCACATCGTCGGCCAAAGCGACGCCAAACGCGCGGTTGCCATTGCCCTAAGAAACCGCTGGCGGCGTATGCAGCTGGCGCCCGAGCTGCGAGACGAGGTGAGTCCCAAGAACATTTTGATGATTGGCCCCACCGGTGTAGGCAAGACAGAAATAGCCCGCCGCTTGGCTAAGCTGGCCAACGCACCCTTGATCAAAGTCGAGGCGACGAAATTCACTGAAGTGGGCTATGTCGGTCGAGACGTGGAGTCCATCGTGCGCGATCTTGCTGACACGGCCGTTAATTTGCTGCGGCAGGAACAAATACAAACCCTTGGCACACAAGCCGAGGACCGGGCCGAAGAGCGCATACTCGACGCCCTGCTGCCACCACCGAGAAATGCTGAGGGCGAGCCTGACAGTACCGACTCTTCCACCCGACAAATGTTTCGCAAAAAGCTTCGGCAAGGCGAGCTGGATGACAAAGAAATCGACATCGAGCTAGCCCAAGTTGCCGTCGGCGTCGAAATCATGACTCCGCCAGGCATGGAAGAAATGACCAGCCAACTGCAAAACATGTTCGCCAACCTAGGTCAGGGCAAAACCAAACAACAACGCCTGACAATAAAAGAAGCACGCAAGCGACTGCAGGACGAAGAAGCCGCGGGGTTGGTAAACGAGGAAGAGATTCGCAGCAAAGCGGTAACCGCCGTTGAACAAACCGGCATCGTCTTTATCGACGAGTTGGATAAGGTTGCCAAGCGCTCAGAAACCTCGGGCACAGATGTTTCCCGGGAAGGCGTGCAGCGAGACTTGCTGCCCTTAATTGAAGGCTGCACGGTAACCACCAAGTACGGGCCGATCAGCACTGACCACGTGCTGTTTATTGGATCAGGAGCCTTTCACCTGGCGAAGCCTTCAGACCTGATTCCGGAACTTCAAGGCCGCTTGCCCATCAGGGTCGAGCTACAGGCTCTGAGTCCCGAGGACTTTAAACGAATACTGACCGAACCCAAGGCCAGTCTCTGCGAGCAATATCAGGCACTTATGGCGGCAGAGCAGGTCACGCTGCAGTTTGACCCCAGCGGCATCGACCGCATTGCTGAGCTGGCTTGGCAGGTCAATGAGGGCACCGAAAACATCGGGGCCCGCCGCCTGCACACCGTTATGGAACGGTTGCTGGAGCCCTTGTCTTTTGCAGCCGACGAACACGCAGGCCAAACCGTGCTGATTGACCAAGACTACGTAGAAGAACACCTCAGCGATTTGGTTAGTAACACCGATCTGTCACGATTTATTTTGTAGCTAACATAGGCCTAGGCCGCCCATTGGCAGACTCTTTATGCAACCACCCAAGCACATCACCTACCACAAGATCGCGCATACACTGGAACTGCAGTGGGACGATGAGAGCATGCAGATTCCAGCAGAACTACTGCGCGTCTATTCGCCTTCTGCGGAAGTCAGAGGACACTCACCGGATCAACGAACCCTGCAAACCGGTAAGAAAAATGTCGGCATCAGGCAGATAGAACCTGTGGGCAACTACGCCATTCGTATTTCCTTCGATGATGGCCACGACAGTGGTATCTATGCTTGGACCTATCTGCATGAACTGGGCACCCAACAGGATCGGTTTTGGCAGGATTACTTGACGGAACTCAAACAAGCCAACGCATCCAGGCTGCCAAGTATTCCTGTCAGCCAATGGACGCCAAAGTAAAATTCCTAAACCGCTAAACCAAACTTTATCCACGCTATAGTGCCAAGCACCACACAGATGAGACGCCACTGCGATGACCAACAGCGCTGACAGACACGACACCAAAGCCGATGAAGAAAAGGTCAGCTTCGGTTTTGAGGACGTTTCCCCTGAGGAAAAAACCCGCAAGGTTGGCGACGTATTTAAGGCGGTTGCCGGTCGCTATGACGTGATGAATGATCTGATGTCGCTGGGCACTCACCGGATCTTTAAGCGCATGGTGCTGCAGATGTCTGGCGTGCGCGAAGGGCATCGGGTACTGGATCTAGCCGGTGGAACCGGCGACATGTCGGCGCTTTTTGCTCCAGCAGTTGGCGATCAGGGCCAAGTCGTGCTGACGGATCTTAACCGTCCCATGATGCAGGTTGGGCGCAATCGGTTGCTCGATGAGGGTTTGGCTCAGGTTCAGTTTTGCCAAGCTCCGGCAGAGTCCCTGCCCTTCTCAGACAACAGCTTTGACTGCGCCTGCATCAGCTTCGGTATTCGTAATTTCACCGACAAAGACCGGGCCTTGGGCGAACTGCTGCGGGTACTTAAACAAGGCGCCCCGTTGCTGGTGCTGGAGTTCTCCCAGCCCACAGACCCGGTTTTAGAAACTGCCTACAAAGCCTTTCAGGCTCTGTGGCCCCCAGTCGGCAAACTGCTGGTAGGCGATGCTCAACCTTATCAATACCTAGTCGAATCCATACGCATGCACCCTAATCAAAAAACTCTGAAGCAGATGTTCGATGATGCGGGCTTCGTAGACACAGACTTCTACAATCTGGTGGGCGGCATAGCGGCCATCCATCGAGGTATGAAACCTCATACCGCAGACTGACCATGGGCAACAGCACAGACTTACTACTCAACGCCCTGCAAACGACGCTGAGCCAACTCAGCGCCAGCGCGCTGGATTGTGACCCGGCCACCCAACAACAGCTCAAACCCCTGGCCGGTCAGGTTATTGAAATTCAATGCGTAGAGCCCGCACAAACCTGGCATCTAATAGTTCAGCCCACCCAGCTTGAGTTCATTAGCGGGCCAGCAACCACCCCGAACGTCATTATCAGGGGCAGTGCGAGAGACATCCTGCATGCTCTGGCAACTGGCGATAGTGGCTGGCCATTAGAGGTACAGGGCGATGCAACCGTACTGCTTAAACTGCAGGCTTTGATTAAAGGATTTTCACCGGATCTTGCAAAACCCCTGTCAACGGTGATGAATGACAACGATGCCCAGCGCCTTACTGCGCTGGTCGAGCTGGGCTTGGGAACTGTGGCGAATCTTTTGGGGGTGGCCGGCCAGCAAACACAAGACACAGCCGAAGCCCTGCTGACCAAGCGCTACTCTACCGAATCCGACGTTGATGCCATGCACCAGCGCTTGAGTGCCCTGCGATTAAGAGTCGATCGCTTACAGGCCCGGCTGGACTTGTTCGCACCTGCCGAGCTCAAACCCTGATGGGATGGGATGATCTGCGATACGTTCTGGGCCTGCTTAAGACGGTTGTGAGGTTCCGGCTCCACCACCTGATTCCAGCGAACCAAGTCCCGAGCCGATTCGCCCGCGCAGCGCTCTGGCTTGCACGATTGCTGTTTCCGGCAGCGAAGTCCCTGGAAAATCAGCTACCCAAAGCCTTGGAGTCTCGAGGTCCTGTCTTTATAAAACTCGGCCAATTGCTGTCGACCCGACCAGACGTCTTGGGCGAGGTCGCATGCCAAGCGCTGGCCAAGCTACAGGATCAAGTTCAGCCCATTGTTGGCGATGAAGCCATTCGATTGATCAACGACGCCCTGGGACCAGAGGCACTTGCCCAGTTTCACGACATCGCGCCAGAACCGCTCGCCAGCGCCTCAATTGCCCAAGTCCACGCCGCCCAGTTACGCTCGGGGGAAGACGTAGTCATCAAAGTCGTGCGGCCAGGCATCAAGACCCTGATCGACACCGAGATGAATGCCCTGATCGGTTTGGCCCACTGGCTGGAGGGGCGCTTTCCACTGTTAAAACAGCTTCACTTCACCCAGATATTGAGGGACCAGCAACAAGTCATGCTGACCGAGCTGAACATGTTTTTGGAAGCTCGCAACCAAATTCAGCTGCGCCGTAACTTTGCGGACTCACCGCTGCTTTATGTACCTCGTCTCTACCCGTCCTTTACTCGGTTCAACCTGCTTGTGATGACCCGCATCCACGCGCCTTCCATTGGCGATATGGACGTTCTAGAGAATGCTGGCGTCGATCTGAAAGTACTGGCCCACAAGGGTGTGGAAACGTTTTTTACTCAGGTATTCGAGCACAACTTCTTTCATGCGGACATGCACCCGGGCAACGTATTCGTAGACATCCAGGATCCAGCGGACCCCAAATGGATCGCTCTGGATTGCGCCATCATCGGCAGCCTCAGTGAGTCCGATCAATCTTATCTGGCGCAAAACCTTATCGCCTTCTTTGCCCGGGATTATCGGCAGATTGTTAACTTGCACCTGCGTTCAGGCTGGATTCCCGCGACCACGGATGTGGACGCCTTCGAGGAGGTTATCGCCTCGGTCTGCGAGCCAATCTTTGCTCAACCATTGAGCGAAATATCCTTCGCCGCCTTTATGACAGACCTGCTGGACGCCGCCCGAAGGTTCAATATGCAGGTTCAACCTCAGCTGGTGCTTCTACAAAAGACCCTGCTGTACATCGAAGGCCTTGGCCGGCAGCTGTATCCTCAGTTGGATCTTTGGGAAACCGCCGCACCATTTATGCAGCGCTGGGCGGTAAGAAATCTTGGGGCCGTAGCCGTTTTGGGCAAACTATTGGATCAAGGCCCTAAAATCCTGAGCGAACTCCACCGCTTACCTAGCTTGTTAGACGACACCCAGGCCATCGATCTGCGAATACAGCTGGCGCAACAACAAGATCAGCTGGAACGCCTGCAAATCCAGCTTTGGGAAACTCGGCACCGCAGCCGACGCCGCTGGGTCTTGAGCCTAGGTGTGTTGGCTGCTGGGGCAGCTTGGCTGCTATGTACCGGCTTACCGTAGGTGATAGGATGCTGGCATCTCATCAGGCAAACGAGCGCGTCATGAGCGTCTTAGACGATTTAACCCAAGTTCTCGCCCAACGAAAAACCGAAAGCCCGGAAACTTCCTATGTTGCTGCACTGCACGAGAAAGGGTTGAACAAGATCTTGGAAAAAGTTGGCGAGGAAGCCACCGAGGTGATTTTAGCCGCCAAGGATGCGGGGATAGACGACAACGGACGTAAGCACGTGGTTCAAGAAACTGCCGATCTGTGGTTTCACACCATGGTCATGCTCAGTGAGCTGGGGCTTTCGTCCCAAGATGTGCTGGATGAGTTGGGCAAGCGCTTTGGCGTGGGCGGGCTGGATGAGAAAGCCAGTCGCCAAGCCTAGACCAAGGTGCCTTGGGCTATTCCTAGCCCAACGTTGCCCCCTATAATCACACCAATTTAATCGGAGACTCCAATGTTTGGATTTGGCATGCAAGAACTCCTGGTCATTCTGGCCATCGTCCTGTTGCTGTTTGGCCCGAAGCGCCTTAAAAATATTGGTTCGGATTTGGGCAACGCCATCAAAGGCTTTAGAACTGCGGTAACCGACGACGAAAAACCCGCCGAGAATGCGGAACAAGCCAATGCCAAGGTCATCGACAGCGAGGCGACCCAAGGCGAAGGTGCTGGCCAGACGCAGTCCCAGAAACCAACCCAAGACACCAAGTCTTAGGCAGCGCCCCAGACCGGATAGCCCCTGATGACGATAGAAAGCACATCAAGGCTTACCGCAGTTTATTCATCACAAGGAGTTTGAAGCGGTCCCATGTTCAGTGACTTCGGCACCATGGAACTTATGCTGGTATTGCTGGTCACGCTGTTGGTGATCGGCCCCGAGCGCCTGCCTGAAACCCTGCGAACTCTCGGTTTGTGGCTAGGACGCATCAGCCGTTCCTTTACGGCTGTCAAAGTCGAGATCGAGCAAGAAATAGGCATGGACGATATCCGCCGCCAGCTTCACAACGAACAAGTAATGGCGGAAATGAAAAAAATCGAGAACGACGTCAAGGTCAGCACCGCCGCTTCAGGTCCTAAGGTAGCAGACACACCAGCAACTTCTGAGGCCAACGAAACGAAGTCGAATTCCAACGCGCCATGACAACTGAGATGGGTTCAAACGATAACGCCGGCGACAAGGAAATGCCGTTTCTCGAGCACCTCATTGAACTGCGTGCCCGCATTCTGCGGAGCTTTGCGCTCATCGGCATTTTATTCATTCCGATCTACTACTATGCCGGCCCACTGTTCAGCTTCGTGGCAGCTCCACTCGTGCAGGCACTCCCCGATGGTTCTTCCATGATTGCAACCCAAGTGACATCACCCTTTCTCACCCCTTTTAAGCTGGCCATTTACACGGCCATATTCATTGGCATCCCTTTTTTGCTGCATCAGCTTTGGGCCTTTGTCTCTCCGGGCCTGTATCGCAGCGAAAAACGTTTCGCCTTTCCACTGCTGTTCTCCAGCGTGGTGCTGTTTTATGCCGGCATGGCGTTTAGCTACTTTCTAGTCTTTCCTCTAGTTTTCAATTTTTTAGCCATGGTCAGCCCTGAAGGGGTGCCCATGATGACGGACATCAATCACTACTTAGACTTTGTGCTGAAGATGTTTTTAGCCTTCGGTATCGCTTTTGAAATTCCCGTGGCCACGTTTTTGCTGGCATGGTCCGGGCTTTCCAGCGCAGAAAAAATGGCCAACAAACGGCCTTACGTCATTATCGGCTGCTTTATCGCCGGCATGTTGCTTACCCCGCCGGACGTGGTGTCCCAGCTGCTGCTGGCGCTGCCGACCTGGGTGCTGTTTGAATTTGGTGTTTTGATGGCGCGGCTGGTGGAACGGCGCAACGTGGAAGACCCGAGCGATGCAGGCGACGAGCCACAAGCCTAAAAGTTGATCCCTGTCCGCTAATCCGTCGCTGTCGGGTGTTCAAGCAGGAGAGTAAAGGGACCGTCGTTAACGCTCTCTACCTGCATATCCGCAGCGAAGACACCGGTCTCTACCGGCACCAAGCGGCCCAACTCGATAACAAAGTCCTCGTATAAGCCCTTGGCTCGCTCCGGCGCTGCAGCACCGGAAAAAGAAGGACGTCGGCCTTTGCGGGTATCGGCCAGCAAGGTGAACTGGGAAATCACCAGAACCGCGCCGGCGATATCCTGCACGCTCAAAGAAGTCTTTTCGGTGGGGGAGCCGTCGAAGATGCGCAGATTGGCAATTTTGTCCGTGAGCCAGCTTATCTGTTCTGGTCCGTCCTGTTCGGCCACACCCAGATAGACCAACAAGCCTTTTTGGATTTGACCGACTACAGAGCCTTCTACGCAAACGCTGGCGCTGCGCACCCGCTGAACAACGGCCTTCATGAACTACCGCGACCTGAGGTCATTTGCCGGTCTAGGCCAATAGCGTTAGGCGCGCTTCCGCTCACTTTCCTTCAACAACAGTTTACGTACGCGGATGTTTTCCGGTGTTATTTCCACCAGTTCATCATCATCAATGAATTCCAGCGCTTGCTCCAAGGTCATGATCACAGCGCCACTAAGCTGGATATTTTCATCGGTTCCCGATGCACGGACATTGGTTAGCTTCTTTTCTTTCAGCGCGTTGACCGTCAGGTCATTGGCTCGTGAGTGGATGCCCACCACCATGCCTTCGTAGACCATATCGTTGGGCTTCACCATCATGCGGCCACGAGCCTGCAGATTCCAAAGCGCAAAACCCACGGCCTTGCCTTGAGCGTTGGATATTAGCACGCCATTCTTGCGCGCCCCGACCTCCTCGGCTGTTCGCGGACCGAAGCCATCTGACGCAAAGGACATGATGCCGGTACCAGAAGTTTGGGAGAGAAAGATCGGTCGGTAACCCATAATCCCGCGACTGGGAATACGGAACTGTAGACGCACGCGACCCTTACCGTCGGGCTGCATTTCCTGTAGCTCGCCCCGTCGGTCTCCTAAGGATTCCATCACCTTACCTTGGTGCTGCTCCTCAATATCCAAGGTCAGGGTTTCAAAAGGTTCGTGCACGACACCATCAATTTCCCGATAAATCACTTGGGGACGGGAAACCGCCAGTTCAAATCCTTCACGCCGCATGGTTTCAATCAAAACGGACAGATGCAGCTCGCCTCGACCAGAAACCCTAAAACGGTCTGGATCCGGTGTGTCTTCCACCATCAGGGCGACGTTGTGCAGGGCTTCGGTCTGCAGGCGTTCGCGAATCTGACGACTGGTCACGTACTTGCCTTCTTTGCCCGAAAGCGGTGAGTTATTCACGCAAAACATCATGGTCAGAGTGGGTTCGTCCACCGACAAGGCGGGCAGTGCCTCCACTTGTTCAGGCGCACACAGGGTGTCGGAAATGTTGATCTTCTCAATACCCGTAAGACAAATGATATCCCCAGCGCTGGCTTGAGTAGCCTCGACCCTCTCTAGGCCACTGTGGCGGTAAATGTTCATCACCTTGCCCTTGCGCTCAACACCGGCTCGATCCACCACCATAACCTGCTGGTTGCGCTCCACCACGCCCCGAGTAATACGTCCGATGCCAATAACGCCTTCGTAGGTTGAATAATCCAGTGAACTGATTTGCATTTGGAAAGCGCCACTTTCGTCCACCTCGGGCGGTGGCACTTGATCAACAATCATGTCCAGCAAGGGACTCATGTCATCCGCGATAGCGTCCAGCTCGAGGCCAGCCACCCCATTGATTGCCGACGCATAGACTGAAGAGAAATCCAATTGTTCGTCGGTACCCCCGAGATTGTCGAATAGCTCAAAAACCTGGTCGATGGCGCGGTCAGGATCAGCGCCCGGCCGGTCGATCTTGTTCACTACGACAATGGGCTTCAAGCCATAGGCGAATGCCTTTTGAGTTACAAATCGAGTTTGCGGCATTGGGCCGTCCACCGCGTCGACCAGCAACAACACCGCGTCGACCATGGACAAAATCCGCTCTACCTCGCCACCGAAGTCCGCGTGCCCGGGGGTGTCGACGATGTTAATTTGAGTGTCCCGGTAATTGATCGCGGTGTTCTTGGCCAGAATTGTTATGCCGCGCTCTTTCTCGAGATCGTTGCTGTCCATAGCCCGCTCGGCGGCACTGGCATCTAATAAACCCGTCTGCTGCAACAGGCAATCGACCAAGGTAGTTTTGCCATGGTCAACGTGAGCAATAATCGCAACATTACGGACATTCAAATTCGGCACGATGGGTTCTTCCTTTGTGGAGAGCACTCGCTTTAGCGCTTGGCGTCTGGGTGATTTGGTGCTCGCTTTCGAGCGGGCGCGATTATGGCCCAAGCAACTGCACGTGTCGCCTAAAACTACAGGTAAAGAACACCCACGCA
The DNA here is from genome assembly GCA_038151515.1 of Gammaproteobacteria bacterium. Lineage (GTDB taxonomy): Bacteria > Pseudomonadota > Gammaproteobacteria > Pseudomonadales > Azotimanducaceae > UBA4421. Next base: position 59,589 of record JAYOVN010000008.1, read on the forward strand.
TCTTGACCGAATTCATGGTCGCGGCGTTAACCCTGCTAGAAAAAGATGCCTGTGGGATTTGTGTCTTTCGACCAGATGCACCAGAATAGCGCAGCTGGCGACCATTGCTGCTTGATGCGCACCGTTTTGGTGCAGATTTTCCCAGTTGTTTTGGGAAGTTCAATGATATCAATGAGTTAAATCACGCCAAGCATGGCACGTATTTTGCTTTGAAGGAACTCAGGCGAGTTTCGACTCGGTTAAAATGCAGCAAACGCATCCCGTTAACTCGCTTCGGAGCGAATAACGTAGGAGTGGACTGCACATCAGCAGCACTGGTACCTACATCTAAGGAGACAAACCAAGCATGAAATCTAAACTGGAATACATTTGGCTGGACGGATATCAGCCCACACAAAGCCTGCGTAGCAAGACGCAAATGAGCAAAGACAACTTCACTGGCGCTCTGGAAGACGTCTCCATGTGGTCTTTCGACGGCAGTTCAACCGAACAAGCAGAAGGCGGCAGCTCTGATTGCTTGCTCAAGCCCGTTGCCATCTACCCAGATCCAGACCGGCATAACGCTTACCTAGTCATGTGTGAAGTTCTGAACGCCGACGGCACGCCGCACCCATCAAACGGTCGCGCCACCATCGACGATGACGACAACGATTTCTGGTTCGGCTTCGAGCAAGAATACTTTTTGTGGGATGTCGACACCCAACTGCCCCCTGGCTTTCCCCCCGGCGGTTTCCCCGGACCACAAGGCCCTTACTACTGCTCTGTCGGCGCAGGCAATGCCTTTGGTCGCGACTGTGTTGAAGAGCACTTCGATATCTGCCTAGAGGCTGGCATCAACGTTGAAGGCATCAACGCGGAAGTTGCGGCTGGTCAGTGGGAATTCCAAGTCTTCGCCAAGGGTGCAAAGCAGGCGGGCGACGAAACCTGGATCGCTCGCTACCTGCTAGAACGTACTGGCGAGAAGTACGGCTACACCATCAATTGGCATCCAAAGCCCTTTGGCGATTTGGACTGGAACGGCTCGGGCATGCACGCGAACTTCTCTAACAACGCCATGCGTACCGAAGGCAAGGAAGAAGTGTTCACCAAGATTTGTGAAGAATTTGGTAAGAACATTCAGCGTCACATCAGCGTCTATGGCGCCGACAATGACCAGCGCTTGACCGGCAAGCACGAGACTCAGTCCATCGACGAGTTCAGCTACGGCATCTCAGATCGTGGCGCGTCCATCCGAATCCCGGTAACCACCCCTGCCGATGGTTGGGTAGGTCGCTTGGAAGACCGACGCACCGCATCTAACGCGGATCCGTACAAAGTGGCAGCAGCCATTGTTAAGACGACCAAGGAAGCTCTTTCCTAGGTTGTTTTAACCGTCCGAAACGAAGGATGCCTCCTAGGCGGCATCCTTCGCTCTTTCCGGCACGGGCTGTGAAAAACGCCCGGTTGCCAAGCGAAGTCACCTTATAGGTCGCACCCAGCGCCAAGACGCCGCTTTTAGACAAGGTACCCGCGGCTTGACCTTTTTTGGTGCGCGCACTATTTTGGTGCGGACAGCTCAGCGACACGAAAGAGTTTAACTTCCAATCCAGCAGATCTTGACCCTATTGGCTTTGGAACAGGCAAAAAACGATAGTTAGTGCCCACTAATAAATAATGGAACCAGCCTGATTTTGGCTTCATAGCAGCGCACATCCACTTCGGAGCCACTGGACACACGACCACCGCAATGACATTACCGAAAAAACAGCCCAAACATCCGAAGAAACTGATCGAGAATTTACTCGATTCTTTGGCGACGGCTGTGGTGGTTTTGGACGCCGAGCTACGGCTCGTCATGCTTAACAGCGCGGCAGAAGGGTTGCTGCATGTGTCCGCCAGTTCAGTTCTAGGCAGTCCCTTAACCGACGTAGTGCTCAAAGCCGAAGACCTTGTCGCGTCGTTGCGCCAAGCCATGAACGAAACCCAACCCTTCACCGCAAGAAATGTCGGCCTACGGTTACCAGAGAACACGGTTGAAGAAGTGGATCTTACGGTGTCTAACCTTGAGTCTCCCAAAGGACTGCTGCTGGAACTTCACCCTACCAGCCGTATCAACTCCATCAGCCAAGGCAGCTTTAGCGAAGAACAGCAAATCACCACCCGAAGCCTAATCAAAGGCTTGGCCCATGAGGTGAAAAATCCATTGGGCGGTATTCGTGGGGCAGCTCAGTTGTTGGAGCGGGCACTGCCCAACGACGACCTCAGAGAATACACCGGCGTTATAATCAGTGAGGCCGATCGGCTGCGAGACCTAGTAGATCGTATGCTGGGCCCTTGGCAGCCGGTGCTGTTCGAGCCTGTGAACCTAGTAGAAGTAATAGAGCGCGTGATGCAAATCTTGCAGCCCGAGTTCAAGCCAGACCTGCATTTGCAGAGGGATTACGACCCCAGTTTGCCCGAAGTTGCTGGCAACAAAGATCAGTTGATACAAGCCATTCTGAACATCGCTCGCAACGCCTGCCAAGCCCTTGGCACCATCGAATACGCCAAACTGACATTTCGTACTCGGGTCATGCGCCAATTCACTATTGGCTCAGTTCGGCACAAACAAGTGATGCATCTGAGCATTACAGACAACGGACCAGGCATACCACCAGACCTCATAGACCGAATTTTCTTCCCCATGATCAGTGGCCGCGCAGAAGGCTCTGGTCTAGGACTTTCCATTTCCCAAAACATTATTGGCCAACATGGCGGTGCCTTGCAGGTATCCAGCCGCCCGGGCAATACGGTGTTCTCTGTCTTTTTGCCCTTCCATGGGCCGACAGAGTCAAGCACCGCCGACAAGAGACAAGCACTATGAATAAACATGTATGGGTGATCGACGACGACAGCGCTATTCGCTGGGTATTGGACCGGGCCCTAAGTCAGGCTGGTATTCCCATAACCGCGTTTAATACCGCCGATCAAGCCTTGCATCATTTGGGTGATGAAGCGCCTCTTGCCATCATCACAGACATTCGAATGCCCGGCACTTCGGGCTTGGATTTCTTGCGCCAAGTCAAAGAAACCCATACCCAAGTTCCCATCATCGTCATGACCGCCCATTCCGATCTACAAAGCGCCGTAACAAGCTTCGAAAGTGGCGCCTTTGAATATCTCCCCAAGCCTTTTGACGTCGATGAGGCGGTTGCGGTCGTGCGCAGGGCTATCGCCCAAACCCAAGAAGTGCAGCCCATTGAGATCGCTGAGCCCCAAGGTGCTACTGAGATAATCGGCAAGGCACCAGCGATGCAAGAAGTTTTTCGCGCCATTGGTCGCCTGTCATCTTCTAACGTCACTGTGCTGATCAATGGCCCCTCTGGCTCCGGCAAAGAACTGGTGGCAAGGGCCCTGCACCGCCACTCGCCTCGCCAAAGCGAACCCTTCGTTGCGCTCAATGTGGCGGCCATCCCGAGTGATCTTATCGAGAGCGAGCTCTTTGGCCACGAGAAGGGAGCCTTCACCGGCGCGGCCCAAAGACGCGTAGGCCGCTTCGAGCAAGCCGATGGCGGCACCTTATTCCTCGATGAAATAGGCGACATGCCGGCGTCGGCCCAAACCCGGCTGCTGCGGGTACTGGCAGAAAACGAGTTCTATCGAGTTGGCGGACACCATTCAGTAAGCGTCAACGTTCGCATCGTGGCGGCCACCCATCAAAATCTAGAAGAGTTAGTGGAAAAAGGAAAATTTCGCGATGACTTGTTCCATCGGTTGAACGTCATTCGAGTTCACGTGCCTGGCTTAGCCGAGCGTCGCGAAGATATTCCGCTGTTGGCCCAACACTTTTTAGACGCCGCCGCCGTGGAACTGGGCGATGAGCCGAAGAGATTAGAGCCGGCTACGGCTGACTATTTGAGCCTCCTACCTTGGCCCGGCAATGTTCGGCAATTGGAAAACACATGTCGCTGGCTGCAGGTTATGGCCAGCTCGCGCACGGTTCTGGTTGAGGACCTGCCACCGGAACTTCAACAGAGCGAGCCCGCCTCGGATCAGGGTAGTTGGGAATCCAGCCTTGAGCTTTGGGCCAACCAGCAACTCGAGAAGGAACCTGATCTTGCGTTGTTGGACTGCGCGCTGCCGAAGTTCGAACGCATTATGATCAACGCCGCCATGCGCAAAACCGGTGGTCGCAAAAAGGACGCTGCCGATCTACTAGGCTGGGGTCGAAACACATTGACCCGCAAGATGCAGGAGCTGGAGTTATAAAAACCGTACAATAGAACGCCTTTCCAAAAAACGGGCGTTACACCCATGCACGTGGTTCTTTATCAACCTGAGATACCGCCCAACACCGGCAATATCATCCGCATTTGCGCCAACACCGGGGCGACTCTGCACTTAATCAGGCCCCTGGGTTTCGACTGGGATGACAAGCGACTGCGGCGGGCGGGCTTGGACTACCACGATTTCACCCGCGTTACCCTTTACGACGATTTATCCGAATGCGAGGAACAGCTTTGCGATCATCGATGGTTTGCTATGACTACCAAGGGAAGCCGTAATTTCGCCGAGATTGCGTTTCAACCCGACGATGTGCTGCTCTATGGACCCGAGACCCGAGGTCTGCCAGATGACGTATTATCCCGCTGGCCCCAAGACCGGAAACTTCGTATCCCCATGCAAGCCCCGACCCGTAGCATTAACTTGGCGAATTCCGTAGCCATCACCCTTTACGAAGCTTGGCGCCAGCGAGGATACGACGGCGTCCTATGATGACTTAGCTCAATGAGTCGTCGATGACTCGGACTGTTGCTGCCTTTCTTGTAGGGCCTGCAAATACAAAGCTTCAAAGTTCACCTGAGCCAGATTAATGGCCGGGAAGCCGCCCTTGACGACCAAGTTATCTAGAGCCTCGCGAGCATAGGGGAACAGCGTTGATGGACACGCGATGCCAATAATTTGGCTAACCTGCGAACCGTCCGCGTTTTGAATCGAGAAAAGTCCCGCCTGTTGAACCTCCACTAAGAACCCGAGGAAATCTTCCTCCACATTCGCGCGAACGGTAATGGTCAGAACAACCTCGTGGCGATCGTCTGCCAGCGGCGTGGCGCGTGTGTTGATGTCCACGGACAAATTCGGCTGCCACTGACGGGAAAACACTTCGGGTGACTTTGGCGACTCGAAAGATGCGTCTTTCAAGTACACTTTTTCGATGCGCATCTGCACTTGTTTACTACCTTGAGTCGCGTCTTCAGCAAGACTGGCCTGATCTTCGTCTGTCATGATTTTACTACCGGTAAGTTTTGGGCCCGCCACTCAGAGTAACCGCCGGTTAGGCGAACTACATTCGTGAACCCATTTTTTTGTAATAGAGTACCCGCAGCCCCTGAGTGCTGACCCATTTTGCAGGCGATGACCACGGGCTTTTCTTTATGTTTGGCCAACTCATCGATACGCGACTCCAAGGACGCATAGGGAATGTTTACCGCATCGACAATATGCCCCTCGTCAAACTCAGATCGTTCACGCACATCAAGAACGATGGCGTTGTCTTTGTTCACCAAACGAACCAACTCCTGAGTGCCAATAGTGGCTCCGGCTCGGGCTGATTCGTTGCGAAAGAACAAAAACACCAGCAAGAGGAAGGCTCCGACCAAGAGCGGGTGATTGCTAAGAAAGGTGAAAAACTGATCCATAAACACTGCCTATTCCAAGATCGGCGATTATACACGTTCATCCTTAATCCCTTAGCTTTTTGCTAGAATCCCCGAAATTGAGACGGGCGTTTTGAGTGATGGCTCAGAACCTACCAAAACGCACCTCACCTATATTTCGTAACGCCCTAACATTCCAAAGGATCTCATTCGATGCCCGATGTCAGCTTGCTGGTCATACTCGATGGTTTTGGCCATCGCCTCGAAACGGAAAACAACGCCATAGCGCTGGCCAGCACCCCTACTTGGGATCGGCTTCTAGACCAGCGTCCGCATACCCTAATATCCGGCTCGGGCTTAGACGTAGGCTTACCCCAGGGCCAAATGGGTAATTCCGAGGTGGGTCACATGAATCTGGGATCAGGTCGGGTGGTGTATCAGGACTTCACCCGCATCAATCGCGCAGTAGAGACCGGAGAATTCGCCAGCAACCCAGTGTTCAGCACTGTCTTTACAGCGGTGAAAGACGCCGGTTCTGCCCTGCACATCATGGGCCTGCTGTCGCCGGGCGGAGTGCACAGCCACGAAGACCAGATTTTTGCTTTGATACGCAGCGCGGCGGCCGCGGGCGTTGAGCGAGTCTATTTACACGCGTTTCTTGATGGCAGAGACACACCACCGCGCAGTGCCATGGCGTCTCTTGAAGCCGCCCAAGGCCTATTCCAAGAGCTTGGTTGTGGTGGCGTAATGAGCTTGTGCGGGCGCTACTATGCCATGGACCGTGACAACAATTGGGACCGCCAAGCCAGAGCTTACAATCTCCTGGCGCGGGGAGAGGCGCCCTTTCACGCCCAAAGCGCTACAGAGGCACTGCAAGCGGCCTATGAGCGGAATGAAAACGACGAGTTCGTGCAACCAACGTCAATTCACGATGAGCAAGAACCGCCTAGGGGCATTGATGCCCAAGACAGCGTCATTTTCATGAACTTTCGAGCGGATCGAGCGCGCCAACTCACCCGGGCTATGACCGAAGAGAACTTTTCGGGTTTCGAGCGCCGCTCCTTCGCTCCCCCTGCGCACTTCGCAACCCTGACCCAATACGCCGACGATATTACAGTGCCTTGTGCCTTTGCCCCGGAGAGCCTGCACAATTCTCTGGGAGAGTTCTTGCAAAACAACGGCAAGCGCCAACTGCGGATTGCAGAAACCGAAAAGTATGCCCACGTAACCTTCTTTTTCTCCGGCGGGCGAGAACAACCTTTTGAAGGTGAAAAACGCATCCTGATTCCGTCACCAGACGTTGCCACCTACGATTTACAGCCAGAAATGAGCGCGGGAAAGGTGACCGATCAACTGGTACAGGCCATTCAGGGAGGCGAGTTCGATGTCATCATTTGCAACTACGCCAACGGCGACATGGTTGGTCACAGCGGTAAGCTCCTGCCCGCAATCAAGGCCGTGGAAACTCTGGATGCATGCATAGCACGACTGGAAGAAGCGATAGTCAGCGTGGGAGGTAACATGCTGATAACCGCCGACCACGGCAACGTAGAACTCATGCGCGACCCTAGCAGCGACCAAGAACATACGGCTCACACCAGTAACTTAGTGCCCTTGGTCTACGTGGGTAACCGGCCCTTGCAATTGAGGTCTGGCGGCAGCCTGTGCGATGTGGCGCCAACCCTGCTGGACCTTATGCAAATGGATGCACCGGACGAGATGACCGGAAATACGCTGATTACACCGGTCTAGAATGAACAGGTGGCGCGCTGGGTGGTGGGGTCGAGTTTGGTGCATTGTGGGCATCATCGCCTGCTGCTCCCCGCATCTGAACGCCGCAGAAATTCAAACAAGCGACGAAGCCGAGGTTGCCCTAGAAAAAGTTGTCCGTCAGCTCAATGATCTAGAAGAGTGGCTAACCCAAGCCCAACGACAAAGCGCCGAGATCGAACAGCAAATTCGCCAGCAGGACCGAGCCATCAACGACTTGGTAACCCAAAGCGAAAACTCTAAGGCTGATCTCGCTAAAACCCGCGCCGCGGTTAGGGACTTAGAGCGTCAGCAACAGCGGTTGCAAGAACAAGTGAATGACCAACGCACCGCCATCATTGCCCACCTGAAGGCCTCCTCCCGGCTGGGCGGAGATGACTTCATCAAACAGCTCCTAAGTCAGCAGGTAAGCGATGATGTGGATCGACTTATTCGCTACCACCGATACTTAGGCGAGCAGCGATTGGCGTCAATGAGTCGTTATAAACAGGGGCTGGTGGAATTAGAGGAAGTCCAGAGCAAGCTGGACGGCAAACTGCAGGAACAAACCCAGCATAGCCAGGTCCTTGCACAACAAACCGAGCAGTTAAAAACCCAAAGGGCGGAGCGATCCCGAGCCATCCAAGCTTTGGCAGGTCAACGAAAATCCAAAACAGCCCAACAAGAAACGCTACTGGCCGACAGTGACCGTCTGCGGCGGTTGCTCAATCAACTGCGCGCCCAAGCATCGACCTTGGACGGCAGAGCCTTTGCTGCAGCCAAAGGCAAACTACCCCGACCTTTGCAGGGAAAAATTCGGCACAAGTTTGGGGACACCCGAGCAGGCACAAATCTAGATTGGCGCGGCATTGATGTAAGCGGACCTGTAGGCGCCAATGTCACTGCAGTATTTCAAGGCAAAGTGATTTTCAGCGACTGGCTTCGAGGCTTTGGCCTAATCGCCATTGTAGATCACGGTGACGGATACATGACCCTTTACGGTCACGCTGATTCACTCACGAAAAGTGCTGGTGATTGGGTAGAAGGCGGGGAAGTCTTAGCTCGGGCAGGGAACAGCGGCGGCGGCTATGAACCCGGCATCTACTTTGAACTCAGGCACAAGGGTGCGGTGAAAAACCCGAAGCAGTGGTTGGCGCCATGAACAGAGCAGCCAAACCCATCACCCTTAGAACGCTGGGACTCGGCATCGGGTTTGGGGTCGCCTTGGGCATCGTGCTGGACCGAGCGGCACTCCAGCCACCATCAGACTTTCAAAGTCTCAATCGGGCCAAGCAGCAGATACACGAACACTATCTGGGCGGCATCGACAACGGTGCCTTAGAGCGCGGCGCTATCACTGGCATGGTCGGTACCCTTGATGACCACTCTGAATTACTGAGTCCCCAAGCCTATGAGCGACTGCTAAAAGAATCTCAGGGCAGTTTTGTTGGCGTTGGCTTAGAAATCGGACTGGAGCAGGGGTTTTTCACCGTGCTGAGCACCCTGGTCAACTCGCCTGCGGAGGCTCAAGACATACAACCCGGCGATCGGATCAAAACCGTTGATGGCAAGAGCGTTCAAGGCAAACTACTGCGCGAACTTGTTGCCATGCTTCGAGGAAAACAGGACACAGAAGTGGCCATCGGTTTCTCCCGCAAGGTAAGTGCTCAGTCATCGGAATCTTATTTCGAGATAACCCTGAAGCGAACCAAACTTACCGGCGTGTACCTGCAAACTGAGCTGATCGCCGACGGTGTCCTGCAGCTGAAAGCAGCCCAGTGCTATGACGGTCTGGCCGAAGACATCGTTCTAGCGGTGGAGTCCCATAACAGTCCACCAATCACCGGGCTTATTCTCGACCTGCGGAACAATCCCGGAGGCACATTAAACTGCGCGGTTGCAACGGCGGATTTGTTTTTGGATAACGGCAAGATCGTCACCACAGCTGCAGCCCAGTTGTCACCAGAGGCCAAAGGAGCAGTTTTCTACTCGGCAAAGCCTGCGACGCCATTGAAAGTTTTACCCACTGTGGTTCTCGTCAACGCAGGCACTGCCTCCGCCGCAGAGATCATTGCCGGCGCGCTGCAAGATCACCGCCGGGCAACAATCGTGGGAAGCCAAACCTTTGCCAAGGGTACTGTGCAGACCTTGCTGCCACCGCTACCAAACGGCAGCGCGCTGAAGGTCACCACAGGTATTTACCTCACCCCGAACGGACGAACATTTAGCAAGCAGGGCCTAATGCCGGATGTGCTACTCGCCGAGGGAGAATCAGCGGTTACTAAAGCTCTTGCGATGTTGGCCCGGCCTTCGCTCACGCAAACGCCGGAGTCACCAAGCAAAGCCGGCTAAGCATCGAGGAGTGCCTGTCCCTCACCCACATCTAGGGTGCCCTCGTAGATAGCCCGCCCAGTGATGGCACCAAAAAGCAGCTCTGGCGAGTCCGCAAAGGCAGTCTTCAACGCCGACAGATCGGCGAGTGCTGTGACGCCGCCAGAGGCTATCACCGGAAGGCTAGCAGCCTTGGCCAGGGCCAACGTGGCGTCCACGTTAAGTCCCTGCATCATGCCATCGCGATCGATGTCGGTATAAACGATCCCTGCCAGCGGCAGTTCGGCTAGACCCTGCACAAACTCCAACGCGGTAATCCCTGCGTCTTTGTCCCATCCCTCGGTAGCCACCACCCCGCCTCGGGCATCCAAACCTAGGATGATTTTGCCCGGGTACTGGCGTGCCATGGTCTGTAAAAAAGTCGGCTCTTCCACCGCCTTTGTTCCGAGAATCAGTCCCTGAACGCCGGCCTCCAAATAGGCATCGATAATCTGCTGGGAACGAATACCCCCACCGACTTGGACTGGCACATCGCCCATGGCGCGAACCATGTCCCGAATCAGTTCTCCATTACGCGGAACGCCGGCAAATGCCCCGTCCAAATCCACAATATGCAGTCGTTTGGCACCCTGAGATTTCCAATGTACCGCCATGGCCACAGGATCTTTGGAGAACACCGTCGAGTCATCCATTCGCCCTTGCCGCAGACGCACACATTGGCCCTCTTTCAGGTCAATGGCAGGTATCAAAATCACAGTTACAAACTGCCCTTGGTGGACGGCACGATGCCGCTCATACGCTCGTCTTCAGCCACAGCCACGCGCAGCGCACGGCCAAAGGCTTTAAACAATGTTTCTGCTTGGTGATGCGCGTTGTCGCCAAATAAGTTGTCTAAGTGCACGGTCATCATGGCGTGGTTTACCAGTCCTTGGAAAAACTCCCGCAACAAATCCACGTCGAAGTCGCCAACCCGCCCCCGCGTATAATCCACTCGATAGTGCAATCCGGGCCTGCCGGACAAGTCAATCACCGCCCGAGACAGGGCCTCATCCAGCGGCACATAGGCGTGCCCGTAACGGGTCAACCCGCTTTTATCGCCAATAGCCTTGTTCAGCGCCTGGCCCAGCACGATGCCCACATCTTCAACCATATGGTGAGCGTCGACCTCAAGGTCGCCAGTGGCCTCCACATGAATATCGATCATGCCGTGTC
>JAYOVN010000009.1:0-64559 GCA_038151515.1 Gammaproteobacteria bacterium
CGGAGAAAAAGATGAACATTCACGATTTTCATCGTCGTAAGGTCGCGTCGGAAAAGATTTCCATGGTGACCTGCTACGACTATTGGTCTGCGCAACTACTGAACGACACTGACCTAGATACCCTGCTCGTAGGCGACAGCCTAGCCATGGTAATGCATGGATTCAGCAGTACGGTTCATGCCACGGTGCCTATGATGGCCACGCACATTGCGGCAGTGCGTCGCGGCGCTCCAGACAAATTCATCGTTGGCGACATGCCTTTCTTGGCTGCTCGGCGAGAGCGCAATGAGGTGCTGGATGCAGTTTGTGAACTGATGCAGGCGGGCAGTAATGCCATCAAAATCGAAGGCGCAGCCGGGCAGTTGGACACCATTACCCATGTGGTGGAATCCGGCGTGCCGGTCATGGGTCACTTGGGTCTGACGCCTCAATCCGTTGAGGGTTTGGGAGGCCACAAGGTTCAAGGCCGAACCGAATCCGCCGCCGAAAAAATTTATCAAGATGCCATGGCTCTCCAAGAAGCAGGCTGTTTTGCGCTAGTGCTGGAGTGCGTGCCGCAGAATTTGGGTCGCCAAATTACCCGTAGCCTAGATATTCCAACCATCGGTATCGGTGCAGGCGCGCATACAGACGGCCAAGTATTAGTGCTGCAAGACATGCTAGGCATGCAGCCCCAATTTAAACCTAAGTTCTTGCGCCACTATTTGGACGGCCACGCCCAGTTAAGCGGTGCGGTAAATTCTTTTCATCAAGACGTCAGCGCCGGTGCTTTTCCAAACTGCGAAGAGGTTTATCGGTGAGAGTCCTGCACTGTATGGGCCAGTGGCAGCAGCTACGGGCCACCCTGAGCGGCAGTGTGGGTTTCGTGCCCACCATGGGTGCCTTGCATGATGGCCACCTGTCTTTGTTAAAAGAGAGTGTCAGGCAAAATGATGCGACAGTGCTCTCTATCTATGTAAACGCCACCCAGTTCAATGATCCGAATGACCTTGCCAAATACCCCAGCACCCTCGAGGCGGATCTGGCGGCGGCCCAAGCGGCCGGAGCAGATGTGGTGCTGTTGCCGGATTATCCGCAAATGTATGCTGACGACTTTCGCTTTCAGCTCAGCGAGCACGAGTTTTCTAATGAGCTTTGCGGTACCGACCGACCCGGACACTTCACTGGCGTTCTGACAGTGGTCATGAAGCTACTGAATATGGTGCGACCAGACAGAGCCTACTTTGGACTCAAGGATTTTCAGCAATACACGCTGATCAAGGATATGTGCGCGACGTTTTTTATACCCACTGAGATTGTGGGCTGTGACATCGTGCGCGAAGCCGATGGTTTGGCCATGTCGTCGCGTAATCTGCTGTTGAACCCCCAAAGCAGACAACTTGCCGGACGCTTCAATGTCCTTCTTAGCCAAGCTGAGACTGACAAAAGGGCGGCATCCGACCTGGCACAGGCAGGCTTTGACGTGGCCTACGTCAAAACCGTTGGTGGTCGACGGTGCGCTGCGGTGGTGGTGGGCGAGGGCGCTCAGGCGGTTCGTTTGATCGACAACGTGGCGGTTACTGTAACCAAGCCGGCAAAGGTCCTACAGGAAGTAGCGTCATGATTTTAGTGCTTGATGTGGGTAACAGTCAGATTTTCTGCGGTGTCTTTCAGCAGGATGAACTGGTAAGCCAGTTTCGCTATGCCTCCACGGGTCAAAGCACATCGGATGAGATTGGCGTGTTTTTGCGCAGCGCTTTGCGGGAGAACGGAATTGATCCCGAGGCGATAAAAATCGTGGCCATTTCGTCGGTGGTTCCTGAACTGAACTACACCCTGCGGTCTTGTTGCCAAAAGTACTTCAGCTTAGAGCCGATGATCTTACGGCCGGGCCTAAAGACCGGATTAAAGATTGCCTACAAAGATCCCAAGGAGGTTGGCAGCGACCGCATCGCCGACGCCATGGGTGCCATCAAGTTATTCCCGGAGCGGAACCTTGTGGTCGTGGACTTTGGTACCGCGACCACTGTATGCGCCATTACCAAGGATCGAGTGTTTCTCGGGGGCAACATCATGCCCGGTATCCGTCTGGCCATGGAGGCCTTGGAGGCAAAGACCGCCAAACTGCCCTCGGTGGAAATCAAACCCACGCGCACGGCGATTGGTAAGACCACTACGGAGAGCATTCAAAGTGGTCTGTACTGGAGCAATGTGGGTATGGTGCGGGAGTTGGTTTCCCGCATAAGCGCTGAGTCTTTTGCCGATGAGCCGCCGTTGGTCATTGCCACCGGCGGGTTCGCCAACTTATTTCACAGAGAAGATCTTTTTGATCATGTGGTATCGGATCTGATCTTGGTAGGCCTGATTGAGGCTCTGCGCCTTAACGGCTATCTCGACGCCGAACCGGGCTGAGGTTACTGGGCGTCCACATACAGGCCCTGCAGCCGACGCATGCCCTTAAGCCAGCGGTCGTAGTCTGAGGTTTTGCGCTGCATGTATTCGGCAACTTCCGGATGTGGCAGCACTAAAAAGCGTTCTTCGCGCAGGGTTTCCACAACGGCGGTAACCGCCTGCTCCGGCTCGATCATACCGTCTACTGCAGCCACGCCGGCTCCATCCGCCGTCATCGCCGTGCGAACCGCCTGAGGGCACAAGACAGACACCTTGATGCCTTGATCACCGTAGGTAATGGATAGCCACTCGGCCAAGGCCACCGCTGCGTGCTTGGTCACCGCGTAGGTGGCGGATCCGATCTGGCTGAGCAGGCCAGCGGCGGAAGCGGTGTTTAGCAGATAACCACCGCCCCTGGCGATCATGCGGGGGACCAAGTGCTTAGCCGCCCAAACGTGAGACATGGTGTTGACCTCCCATATTGTCTGCCACACGTCATCGGGTTCAAAAATGTCTTTGCCGATGAGTATGCCGGCGTTGGAGCAAAACAAGTCGATGGGGCCAAATAGGCTTTCTGTGTCGTCGATGAGCTTGATAATGTCCTGTTCGTTGCGCACATCTACCCCGTGGCCAACGCTGCCAATCTCTTCTGCTACTGCTTGGGCACCGTCGCCGTTGAGATCAGCGACGACGACTTTGGCGGCGCCTTCTTTAGCAAAGCGCAGGCACATTTCCCGGCCAATTCCACTGGCTCCACCCGTCACAACGATAATTTTGTCTTTCAGTTCCACGACGATTCCTTGTTTGGTTATCTATTTGGCAGCATTTCCGGGCGCTGACCTGAGCCTGCGAACATAGACGTTTCAAGGGTCGGATTCTATAGTGGTCGGCTGCGCAAACCCGAGTCGCGTCGGAGTACGACAATCAAATGGACAAACCTATGCTCCAAGACACGCCCCCATCGCACAAGGCGGACCGTTACGGCTGGGTCATTGTTGCCGTCATGCTGTTGGTGCAGACCGTCAGCTCTGGGCTGGGTTTCTACAATATGTCGGTTTACATCAACCGGTTGTCCGCAGAGCTTGCGGCGCCGGTTGCACAGATTTCTTTTGCAGTCAGCCTGTTTTTTGTGGTGGGCGGCATTGCGGGCCTGTACGTGGCTTCGCTGCTCAGTCGTTATCACGTCCGGGTCATCATGATTGGCGGGGCGTTGATCAGTGGTCTAGCCCTTGGCAGCGTTGGCCAAGCAACTCAAGTTTGGCAGGTGTACCTGCTGTTCACGATATTCGGTATTGGCAATGCCGGTGTATCCATTGTCGTGGCGACAACGCTGATCACCCAGTGGTTCCCCGGGCCTCAGCGGTCGATGGCATTGGCGATAGCATCCACGGGCCTATCCCTGGGCGGTGTGGTTCTGACGCCGATCTCAGCATGGTTGCTCAACACCCAAGGGGTTGGGGAAACCATGCCGATGTTGGGATTGCTGTTGGTCATCATCCTAGTGCCCTTGTCGCTACTGATTCGCCAAGCCCCTGGCGCGCTGATTAAGCCAAGCGCCGAAGCCTCCCTCAACAATGCGGCGCTACTCACGTCTGCAGTGAACAGTCGATTTTATTTGCTCATGGCCGGGGCTTATGTGCTCATCATGGCCGCCCAAGTGGGTGGCATTGCGCATCTGTACAGTCGCGTGGCACTCATCGCTGATTTTCAAACTGCGGCCTATGCGGTTCAGGCGCTTTCCATTTGCAGTATCAGTGGGCGCTTTATTGGGGGCTGGTTGGTTACTCGGATTCCCATTCGGCGGTTTGCCATTGGCAATGTGTGTTTACAGGCCTTAGGACTGACCTGTATCGCGCTGGCGCCTAACGGTACCTTCGCGGTGCTGGCCGCTGGTCTGTTTGGTCTTAGCGTTGGCAATTTGTTGATGACCCAGCCTCTGTGGCTGGCGGAAATCTACCCGGCACAGATCTACGCTCGGGTATTTGCCCGTGCGAATGCCATCAGTGTTTTGGGTCTGGCGTTTGGGCCTTACGGTATGGGTATGATCTTTGATGCGTCATCCGGGGCTACCTATACTTATGCGTACTTGGCCGGTTTAGCGATTTCCTTGGTTGCCCTAGTCATCGTGATCAGCGCCAGTGCTGGGGCTTCGGTGGCGGCTTATCGGGATGTGACGCCAGAGCAGCAAGCCTAGGGCGACGGTAACTGAGGTGTGGAAGACCATGGGTGGCAGGACTGAAATATGACAAATAAATCCGGAGCTTCTTTGACATTCAGTTTGCACCTTGTGCTGCTCTGTCTTTGTGCCGTGATCCTGCCCGTTAACAGTAGTCCGGTCGTTAGCGTTGCACCGCTAACCGGTCAACCTACGGCCGGTTTTATGCCCGTGGCGTTTCCTACCGCGGCGCCATCGTCAGGTCTTAACGGTTCGCTTCAGCCCATGCCCAGTCTGGCGGATATGCTGGAACGGGTGAATCCGGCGGTAGTAAACATCGCCACACGTTCGGTGGTACGAGAGAGTAACCGATTGCTGGAGGATCCGTTTTTTCGACGCTTCTTCAATGTGCCCAAGAGTCGCCAACGCTATCGGCGCACCCAAAGCGCTGGATCTGGCGTGGTCATCGACTCGGGGCAGGGTTACATCGTCACCAATGCCCACGTCGTTAAGGGTGCTGATGAGATCAGTATTGGTTTGTCCGACGGCAGAACGCTAGAAGCAACCCTCATCGGTACCGATCCAGAAGTGGACCTAGCGCTGCTGCAAGTGGAAGCTGAAGATTTAACGGCCATCGAATACGCCAACAGCGCTCGGCTTCGCGTAGGCGATTTTGTGGTGGCCATCGGCAATCCCTTTGGCCTGAATCAGACCGTGACCTCAGGGATCGTCAGTGCCCTAGGCAGAAGCGGTCTAGGGATTGAGGGCTACGAAGACTTTATTCAAACCGACGCGCCCATTAACCCGGGAAATTCCGGTGGTGCTCTAGTGGACCTCCATGGCCGTTTGGTGGGTATCAATACCGCTATCTTTGCCCCCTCTGGTGGCAACATAGGCATTGGCTTTGCGATTCCTGCCAACATGGTCAGCGCGGTCACCGCTCAACTCATCGACAAAGGCGAAGTGAATCGCGGTTTTGTGGGCGCCATTGTCCAGCCCCTGAATCGGGAACTGGCTCGCGCTTTTGGCGTGATCTCAGCCGGGGGCATGCCTCAAGGGGTCGTGATCGTAGACGTTGAAAAGGGCAGTTCGGCTGAGCAAGCCGGATTGGAGCCGGGGGATGTCATCGTGCAAATGGGTGACAACCCGATTGTCAGCGTGGCAGATTTCTCAGCTCAGGCAGCTACCATGTTTATCGGGGACGAGGTGGCGGTGCAATACGTTCGCCAAGGTGAGCAGGCCAGCACCATCTTGCGTATTGTTGCCGATCAGCAGCAGGCGGTGGCAGGTAAGAGCCTAACCCCATGGCTACGCGGGGTTGAGCTACAGAATTTGCGCGGCGGCGATGACACTAGGCCCGGGGCTGGGGTAGTGGCCACTGAGGTGGCCAATCGCAGTCCTGCCTACGCCTTTGGTCTGCGCCCGGGTGATGTCATTGTTGGCGCAAACCGGGTGGCCATCGAGGATATCGCCACCCTGCGCGACGCGGTGCGCCGAGACTCTCGGCAATTATTGCTGCGAATATTCCGCAACAGTCGCTTTTATTACGTGGTGATTCGCTAGGGCAGCTATCCCACCAATCTGGGACTACTGATCGAACATGATTACGCTGCGAGCCACCTCGCCGGTGCGCAGGTCGTCCATGCCCTTATTGATATCCTCTAGCCGAATGCGCTTGGAGATCAAATCGTCCAAATGCAGTCGACCCTGTAGATAGAGTTCTACAAAGCGTGGCATGTCGACCCGGAAGCGATTTGAACCCATGTTGGATCCCTGCATCTTCCGCTCCATCAAGAACTCAGGTCCATGCAACTCCACCATGGTGCCCACGGGAATCATGCCGATGATGGTAGCGGTGCCACCAAATCGAAGCATCTTGAACGCCTGTTGCGCTGTTGCCGCCAAACCAATGGCCTCGAAGGAGTAATGCACACCGCCAGATGTCAGCTCGCGGATGGCTTCCACCGGGTCACACTCTGCCGCATTGACCACATCCGTGGCACCAAACTTACGTGCCAGTTCCAGCTTGCTAGGCACCATATCCACGGCGATGATTCGAGAGGCCCCAGCTAGGGCAGCGCCGTTGATGGCCGATAGGCCAACACCACCACAACCGATGACGGCTACGGTACTGCCTGCTTCTACCTTGGCCGTGTGTATGACGGCGCCAACACCAGTGGTGACGCCACAGCCGATCAACGCGGCTATGTCCAAGGGCATGTCTTCACGGATTTTGGCCACCGTGTGCTCGTGCACCAGCATGTACTCGGCAAATGAGGAAAGGTTCAAAAACTGCGCAATGTTTTCATCGCCCTTGGCCAATCGGCTGGGTTCGTCCTCACCGCGCTGTAGCTCTGGCTCGCTGCACAAGGACATGCGACCGGTGAGGCATGGCTCGCAGTGGCCACAGAAGGCGGACAAACAGGTGATGACATGATCGCCGGGTTTGACATAGGTCACATCTGAACCCACGGCTTCAACGATGCCGGCGGATTCGTGTCCAAGAATGGCGGGTAACATGTAGGGGTAGGAGCCATCTTGGAAGTGGAGGTCAGAGTGGCAAACACCAGCGGCGGCGGTGCGGATCAAAACCTCACGCGGCCCGGGCTTACCATGCTGAACGTCTTCAATTTCTAGTGGCTTGTTGATCTCTCTTAGAACGGCTGCTTTCATCAGTTTCCCCTCGTTTCTCATGCAATGGCCCGAGCCGTTATGCTGACTCGACCGCTTCGATGGTGCCAAACGCGGACTGGGATTACTACCGGGCCACCTTAGGTCTTCCGCGGGTTTGTTGCGGAATTTAACCCCCACTTTTTTTCACAGTGCTACCATGCTCTCTCGGCATAATCGCTCGTAAACAAGGAAAGGCTGGGTAATGGTATTAGTTGGGCTGGGATCCAATCAGGGAGAATCCACAGACATCGTCGTCGCAGCTATCGAGGCACTCGTGTCTTTTGCCCGGCCGAGCAGCCTGCGAGCGTCCCAAATGTTTCGCACGTCGCCGGTCAATTGTCCGCCTGGGTCTGGAGACTTCGTTAACGCGGCGGTGACCTTTGAAGCCAAGACGGGTCTGGCCCCGGAAGCACTGTTGCAAGAACTGAAGGCCATTGAACGAGCGTTTGGCCGGGCAGAAAAATACCAGCGTAACGCCCCCCGGGAGTTGGATTTGGATTTGTTGTTGTTCGACGACGAGGTCCGAGAAAGCGACGTGTTTACCCTGCCACACCCCCGTGCGGTGGATCGCCTATTTGTTCTTAAACCTGCCGCGCAACTGGTTCCCGAGGTGATTTGGCCCGGTTTGGGAAAGACCATAGCCTGCCTACTAGATGAGCTGAAAACAGATGAAGAAGTGCATGCCCTTGAGGAGCGTCCTCCTTATTGCTGCGCTGCTGGCTAGCAGTCCTGCTCAGGCTTATCAGCCGGAACTGCACCAGCAGCTAACATTTTTGTCGGCAAAGCAAATCAGCCGATGCCTGCCCTATTGGCAAGAAGTCGATTCGTCCATGGCAATAAGCCCTCTATCGACTCTCGATATGCGTTACGTGGTTCGTGCCAATGCCGCCCGTGCCAAAGGTTCTTTCTTCGGACGCATGTTTCGCTGGAACTACCTCGACATATCTCAAAATGACAGTGAAGCCGTTTGGGGTATGTTCGACACTCGTTTCAATTCGCGATTCCATGACCTGACCGAGCAACTGGTTGTCGAGTCCGAGCAGCGCCAGCGCCTAGAGGCCTTGGGTGCCTTGCTCAGCCACATACAGGATGTATCAACGCCGTCTCGGGTCGTGCCCGTCTACACCGGACGCTGGTGGTCATTTTCCCTTCAAGATCGCTTCGATCGCTATCCGATGGATACACAGCGCTTGGAGGCCACCGGCGAAGGTCTTTGCCAATCGGTGGCGGCCCAGGTGCAGAACATGGCTGGAGCGGATGTGGATGAGGCGTTATCTCAGCTACTTTTTTACAGCGCTCGGCAGACAATTGTTGCGGTCAGCAGTGAAATTAGTGGTATGCCCGCTCAATGGACTGCCTTTTGGCAGCCGGCTCGGTTAGACGGAAACGAAGCGTCAAGCAACGCCTTTGGGGAATATGGTGTTGCGGGAAACAACTTCGGGGACCGAGTTGAGTTTCGTTGCGGAGGTACAGGCAAAGAGGCGATACGCTGCATCCTGCTAAAAGACGACCCGCTGTACCAAGACTTTGCTTTTGCTCGCCACTTAAGTGCTATCGAGGCCACCATGGTGGCCATGCTAATTGTGCAGCGGCGAGACATTCTGTGACGCTACATTTAGGCATTACCCCGTGGCATCTCAACCCTCCTACCGCGGCAAGCATTGGCGATCAGGCGGCCTTTGCGGAGGCCAATGGCTATCAATCTTTCTGGCTACCAGAAAATCACTTCGGTGACGGTGCGTTGCCGGATCCGCTGATGTTGCTCGCTAGCGCTGCGACCTCAACCAGTAAAATTCAGTTGGCCACCACATCTTATTTGCTGACCCTGCGTAATCCTTTGCAAGCAGCAGAACAAGTTGCCGTGCTAGACCAACTTAGCGGCGGTCGTGTGCTGCTGGGGGTCGGGCGCGGATACGCGCCGGAGATGTTGCGCGCGTTCCATGTGCCCGTAGCGGAAAAACGGCGAATTTTCGCCTGGACACTGGACCTAATGCAGAAGGCATGGTCTGGCGAGGCAATCTCTTTGGATGGTGATCCCGAGCACGCTGTGATGGTGCACCCTCGACCCTTGCAGCAGCCGCACCCGCCAATTTGGGTGGCGGCGTTCGGGCCGAAGGCTCTGGCCCAAGCCGGCCGGATGGGGTTGCCATACCTTTCATCTCCTATGGAAAGCCTGAAAACCTTGGCAGATAACTACGCCCAACACCGTCAGGCGTCGGTGGCGGAAGGCGTGAAACCTGCTGAGACCGTTCCGCTGATGCGTACGGTCTATGTTAGCCGGGACGCTGCTGAGGTGGCCCAGTTGCGTCAACGTCTTGAACAAGAGGCGGAGAATTCTCGGCTTCAGCCCGGCGAAACATTGGATGACTGGACCTTAATTGGAGACCCTGCCTTCGTCCGGGATGGCATTCAGCGCTACCAGGAAACCTTGGGTATGACACATATGGTGGTGACCCGACTACGCTTATCCGGTTTGCCCGATGCGCAGTTGCGAAACAGTGTCGCGTTACTGGCAGAGTCTGTGCTGGGGAAGTAGCATTTGGCCGGGGTTCGGCTTTAGCAAATGCGGCTCGGGAGCTAAAACGACGAAAAATTCGGCGAAAAACAAACGACGAAAACGTATTATTTAAGGACTCGGCTCAGCCCGAGCATCATCTGAGGGGAGAACTATGAGCTATCGAATTTTATGGCCTGCAATGCGTTGGCCTGACGGACGTCATATTGAAGAGTCCAGTGTGACCGGCCACAGCGCTGAATTTTGCGAGCGTTATACGGATGTGACCGATGACCAGTGGGCAAATTGCGATGCTGTGGTCAGCGTGAATGATATTCCTGAAGAATATCGTCAAAAAATGACCAAGTGCCGAATTTTCGTGACGCCCAAAGTCGGTTTCGACAACATTGATGGCAAGGCGTGGGCTGAGATGGGCATCCCCCTGTGCAATGTGCCCGACTACGGTACCCAGGAGGTGGCGGATCACGCCATGGCTCTGATGTTGTCGTTGATGAAGGGAATTACCTTCCACACGAGAGAGTTGAAGCAAGATCCTCGCGGTCTATGGCGACCTGCCTTGAACCCCTTTGGTAAACGACTGTCTGCTTGTACCTTCGGTATTGTCGGTCTTGGTCGCATTGGTACCGCTGCTGCTCTGCGAGCAAAAGCCTTTGGCATGGATGTGGTCATGTACGACCCTTACCGTGAAAATGGTGCGGAGCTGGCCGTGGGCATCCGCCGGGTTCATTCTTTGGAAGAGCTTTTCGGGCAGTGTGATGTGGTCAGTCTGCACCTGCCGCTGTCTGGGGCTACTGAAAAGCTCATCAACGCGGAAGTTTTATCACATTCCAAGCCTGGTCTGATTCTGGTTAATACCGCCCGGGGGCCCATTATTGACCTGGACGGTTTGTACGAAGCCCTGCGTGCGGATCATGTTCAGGCTGTCGGTCTGGACGTGTTGCCAGAAGAGCCAGCAAATCCTGATCACCCATTGATTAAGGCTTGGGCTGCCGACGAAGAATGGATTGATCATCGTCTGTTGATAACGCCTCACTCGGCTTTTTATACCCCGGAGAGTGTCCACGACATGCGCTTCAAGGGTGGCGAGGTCATCGTCAAGTATCTGGGTACTGGTGGTTTGGACAATTGCGTAAACCAACAGTGGCTGAATAACCCTCGATAACAACTGTGAGCAGTAACGGGCTGAGACCCATCAGCCCGTAAAAGGGAACCCACCATGACTGTCACTGCACAAGTCTACGAAAAGCGACGTCAGCGGCTATTTCTGATTTTGTCTGGGATGTTTCTCGGCACCCTGGCCATGCTCAATATTTTGGGTATCAGTCGGTTCCTTGATCTGTCCTTCGAAGTGTTCGGCTTCAATATTCCTATGGTGGTAGCCATCGGCGTGCTGCCCTATCCCGTGACCTTTATCTGCACCGACTTGATCAGCGAGCTGTATGGGGAGAAGAAAGCCAGGGACATGGTCTGGATGGGCGTGCTTCTTAACGCCTGGGTTATTTTTTTACTTTGGTTGGGCGGGGTGCTGCCGGGCTTTGATTTGGATGCCAATGGTCAGCCCTTGCTGGATGCGGCTGGTCGAGAGCCGGCATTCTTCGAAATCCGCGAACTGGCCTTTGGCGCAGTCGCCGCGTCCATGGTGGCCTATCTAGCCGCTCAACTCTGCGATGTGCGCCTCTTTCATTTCTGGAAGCGTCTGACCAACGGCAAACACCTATGGTTGCGAAATAACGCCTCTACCATGGTCAGCCAAATCGTTGATACTACGGCGGTGATTCTGGTCACACACTTCTATGCCGCCGCGTTGCCGGTGAATGCCGACGAGCCGATTTGGCCACAGCTTATGGTGTTCATCGCCTCAGGCTATGTGTTCAAACTCGTCGTAGCGGCTCTAGATACCGGACCGATTTATCTGGCTGTGCACTATCTCAGGCCTTGGTTGGGACTGACCGAAAATCAAGAGGCGACGGAATAACGGGTTCAGCGCGAATTCCCCCACTCTTCCCTTAAAAGTCCAAACACGGCAGTGTCGCGGACGTAGCCAGTCCAAGTAACACGGTTTTTTCGCAGCACGCCTTCCTGTTGAGCGCCCAACTTCAGCACCGCAGCCACAGATCGCTTGTTGCGGGTATCCACTCTGAATTCTACCTTGTGATAGCCACACCCAAATGCGTGATCCAGCATGAGCCTTTTCATCTCACTGTTGACGCCAGTGCCTCGAACCGATGGTGCTATGTAGGTTCCACCTATCTCCACAACGCCATCCTTACTTGGGTTGATATAGCTGCTCATACCCACTACTTCATCGCTCGGCTGGTGGATCACCGCAAAAAGTGGATGGTCGGTCATCGACATCATATGGGCTATAGCCCGATCAAAGTGAGTACCCATCATACAAACAGGATAGATTTCCCAAATGTCTGGATCTTGGGCACAAGCGGCTCTTAGCGGTTCGATGTGCTCTAGTTTGAAAAGCTCCAGTCTTACGAGATCTGTCGCTAAGGCAACATCACCTAAGGGTTTAAGGGCTGTCATGGGCTGCTCCGTCTGAGGTGAAGACTCTAATCAGTACTTCTGCGTGGTGCTAGCTGACCGGCCTTTCGAGTCTGGCGGGGTCTGGGATTTGCAGGATGCCTTGCAAAACGACATCTAATGATTACTTGATGGCATCGAACGGAATCATCTTCCTATCGCGACCGCTTGTCATCCATTGCAGACCGTTGGTCGACTATCCCTATTCTTACTGACGCCCCTTGGTAATTTTGGCGCTCCATGGGATCCGACATCGGTCCCCGTGAGTTAAGCAATGGGTTTGATACCCAAACGAGACGCAGATGAAAGACCACACGACATTAATTTTTGTAAGCGATAAACCGCTGGGCATGGCCGGCCAGTGGTGTGCGCCTGTGTCAGTGGACTCTGGCTACGGGGCTGCTCGCTATGTGGCTGCCGCTTTTGCACCAACCCATATTGACGCCGTGACCTGTGCGGGAAGCTCGGATGGTTGAAGCATTGATTTAGCAAACCAATGCAGAACCCGAAGAGCGAAAGCCTTCGGGTTTTTTGCTTTTTGGGTCCCAGACCGCCTGTAAGGGCCAAGTAACAAGGATCCACAATGAACAATATCGCTCAAACAGAGCCCATCGAAACGAGCTTTCCTAAGAAGACCCTGCGACGCAATCTGCGCGTGGTGCTCTGCTTGAGGGCTGCTCAACGCTTTATGTTGATTGCGCCGATTCTCGTGCCGTTTTTTGCATTTTACGGCCAGGATCTAAGAGAGATTTTCTTGCTCGAGTCCGTTTACGCAGTGGTCATCTTGGCTATGGAACTGCCGTCTGGCTACCTGGCTGACCGTTTTGGCCGAGTAGCCGTACTGCGCTTGGGTGGCGTGTTCTGGTCTGCCAGCTGGCTGTTATTGCTAGGCGTTGATGATTTTGCCGGCCTCGTCGTCTTTGAAGTGATGATGGGGTTGGGATCTTCCCTGTTGTCCGGGGCGGATCTGGCCCTGCTTTACGATTCCGAGAAGGCCCTGCACAAAGAACGGCCCCAGCGCACCAATCGTGCTGTTCGTAACTTATTTGTCATTGGCATGGCCGCCGAGGGGTTGGCATCGCTTTCCGCCACGGCGTTGTTGTTGTTTGACGGTATAGCCTTGGTTATTGCGGTACAAACCGCCTGCGGTTTGCTGGTGCTGGCCGCCTCCCTGCTGCTTCGTGAACCACCAAGGCGGCAGGCTAGGTTCACCAGCGTGGCGGCTGAGTGGGCGAGCATGCGTTCGGTGCTGCTGTCTTTGTGGCAGCAGTCGGTCTTTATGCGGCGTTTGCTGGGTGCTCTGTGTCTCTGGCCAATGGTGAATATGTTGGCCATTTGGCTGATGCAACGGGTTTGGGTGGAGCTGGAACTAACACTCCTGCACTTTGGGTGGATTTGGTGCCCGGTCCAACTCATCGGTGGGGCAACCGGCCAACTGGCTCATGGTGCTGAGCGCTGGTTTGGCGCGAAATCTGTCATCTTGCTAATTGCTGTACTGGTCTTGGCTGGCTTGTGCCTAATGGGCGGTGGAAGACTGTCTTGGGCCATTGCCGGCAGCGCGCTGCTTTTTGCGGCTCGCGGACTTTTCAGCGTGCTGTTTATGGACGCTTTGAATCGACGCATAGAAGACGACTACCGGGCCACCATTAATTCATTGATCGGCTTCGGATTTCGCGGCGCCTTCGTACTGACAGCACCGATATTGGGTTTTGTCTTTGACGGCTTTGGGTTGTGGGTAGCGGTGTATGCCCTTTTGGGTATGGCGGGAATGATTGCCTGGGTTTTTCTGTTCCCGCTAGCCCGGAGTATCACGGTTCCCGAACCGAAGGGGGGGGTGAGTGGGGGCACAGAAAACGCGAGAGCGTCTCGGCTTATTTCAAGTCAAGGTCAAAAAGAAACGTCGCTAACGCTCAATCTGCCCCAAATTGGCGTTGATCACCGAGCCGTTGATTACCGGGCTTTGGGCAGCAAACAGCACGGTTTTGCCGATTTCTGCCGGATCAATGAGCCGTCCAAAGGTGCTCATCCCTGCAATGTCTGACATGACATCTTCGGGTATGTGGTCTCGCAGCATTTGGGTATCGGTAAAGCCCGGATTGATGCAGGCCGTATGGATGCCGGTACCTGCCAAGTCCTGACAGGTAGCGCGCATCATGCCGATGCTGGCGTGTTTTGAGGTGACATAACTGAAGCTGCCGGGCACGGCTTTTTCGCCCAAGGTCGAGCCGATATAAAGAATGCTGGAACCCACGCCCATGCTGGGTAACAGGATGCGGTTCAAAATGGTCGGGGCGACTAAATTGATCTCGTAAGTTCGGCGCAGGTCGGCTGGCTGGGCATCTTCGACCGTGTCGTGAGCCAGGTGAGCGGCGTTGTGCACCAGGCACAACGCTTCGGCTCCGCTGATAGCGGTCAAAAGAGACTGAGTTATGGAATCCCAGCTGTCAGGATCAGCTAGGTCACAAGGGATGCTGACGACGCCGCCGAGGTCACAGGATTTACGCGACAAGTTGATGACCTTGTAACCCGCTTCGATAAAGGTAGCTGCCGCGGCAAGACCGATCCCTGAGCTGGCGCCGGTGATAACCAAACATTGCATATGTGCTCCCCCTTCGTGCCCAGCGCGTTAGCGAACCTAGCCCTGACTTGACCAACTGGCGCTGGCCCACTGACCTTCGCCGGAGGCACATTTGAGAACCATCTGCTGAATGTCCAAGGCTTGGATTTCTGCGCGCTGGAGCAAGGTGTCCAGCAAGTAGTGTGCAAGTTCCTCCACGGTGACATTGCGGATCGGTAGCAACGTCAGATCCCGTTCCAAAAATGGGATACGTTCGCCATTGAACACCGCGTAGGTGTATTGATCGTCGGATTCGATCTGCAGATGGGGCGACTGAGTAGGCATGATGACTTGCTCGTCTAAGTCGTCACACATTTGCTTCAGCGCCTTCTTCAGAATGTTGTAGTCGAAGGTTAGCCCATCCTCGGCGATGGGGGCCTCGGCATCTAAGGTGACCTGAAAATTGTGCCCGTGTAGGTTCTCTCGCTCCGTGTCGCTGAACAAAGTGAAGTGCGCGGCGGCAAAGTGCAGATACTCTTTGCTGATTTCGATGGTGGTTGATTGCATAGGGCCAGACTACCACCGAGGCGGGTCAAAGCCCCGTGAAGATATGGTCAGGACTTTGCAAGGTCGTGTAGCCTACGGCTAGGGAAAACGAGGGAAGGCAATGAGCGATCTTTTATACGAGGTAACTGACCATGTGGGTGTGATGACCCTGAACCGGCCAGAGGCAATGAATTCTCTGAGCTATCAGCTGTATGCGGACATCGAAGATACCGTGCGCAGCTCTGAGGCCAGAGTGCTGGTGATAACCGGGAATGGGCGGGCATTTTGCGCCGGTGATGATATGAAGCAGATCTTGGGCAGCGGGGAGCCTGCGCCAAAAGAATTTCGTGACCGGGCCAAGGCCACCGGTGGTTTGACGCCGGCTGCTGATGCGCTACTGCATACGGACATTCCCGTGATCGCCGCAGTGAACGGACCGGCGGTGGGCTGGGGCATGGAGCTGGCGTTGATGGCGGACATTCGTGTGGCCTCTCAGCGGGCCAAGTTTGGCGAGCTGTTTGTGGTTCGAGGGCTGTGTTGCGATGCGCCGGGCCTTGGGCGTTTGGCTCACTTGGTGGGTCGGGAGCGCGCGGCGGAAATGCTGTTTACCGGAGATGTGATTGACGCCGATGAAGCCAAGACAATTGGCCTTGTTGGACGTACGGTGCCTCACGAAGAGCTGATGCCAACGGCCATGGAAATCGCAGGGAAAATAGCCCGGAACCCGCCCTTGGCTGTACAGGCGCTGAAGGCTGGCCTGCGCCGCACCACAGAACCCGATTGGCGAGACACCGGACGTTGGGCTATTGAGCAAATTACTCGCCTGCGGGGTACCGAAGATTCTAAGGAAGGGGTCGCAGCGTTCTTGGAGAAACGAGAACCCGTTTATCAGGGGCGTTAGTTCATACTGCACAAGGCTATCGGCTTGCCTTGATTACTGAACTGGCCCGATACTTGTTGGCAGAGGAATTGATCGGCAACTGTGCCCCTGATTGGGATGGTTTGCGGATGCCGACAGCTGATTTATCTATAAAACTTGAGGGGAGCCTATATGCGTTTCGACCTGACCACCGAACAACAAGCTTTTAAGGATGAGGTTGATGCGTTCCTGGCTGAACAGCTACCAGCGAGCGTGGCTGCCAAGGTTAAACGGGGTGCCGGTGTATCTAAAGAGGAGCTCACTCAGTGGACTCGTACTTTGAATGCCAAGGGCTGGGCAGCACCAGCTTGGCCTGTGGAGCATGGTGGTACAGGTTGGAATCTTGTTCAGCGTCACATATTCGATGTGGCATGTCGTGCCGCCCATGCACCACCGTTGTCTGGCTTCGGTTTTAACATGGTCGGACCCGCCATCATCAAGTACGGCACTCCAGAGCAGCAGGCTCAGTGGTTACCTAAAATTTTGAACGCGGATTTATGGTTTTGCCAAGGGTATTCAGAACCTCAGGCGGGTTCGGATTTGGCCAGCGTGAGAACCCGGGCGGACAAAGACGGTGACGATTACGTGGTCAACGGGTCGAAAATCTGGACCTCCGGTGCCGAGATGGCAGATTGGATTTTCTGCTTGGTGCGCACCAACCACGGCGTGCAGCAACAAAAGGGCATCAGTTTTTTACTCTTTGATATCACCTCCCCTGGGGTATCAGTCGAACCGCTCTACGCCTTTAACGGCAAGCGGCTATGGAATCAGGTGTTTTTCGAGGATGTGCGGGTGCCTGTGGCCCAGCGCCTTGGTGATGAGGATCGTGGGTGGACCGTGGCTAAAAGCCTATTGGGTGACGAGCGCTTGATGGTGTCGCGAGTATCGGAAAATAAACGCATGCTGGGGCTGCTGAAAGAAGCCTTGAGCGAGCAGCAGCGGCGTGGGGTCGCGCTACCGGACAGTGTTCGCCAAGAGGTCAGCGCCCTAGAGATTCGGCTGCAGGCTCTTGAGGCCACCAGTCTGCGTATTTTGACCCAGGCGGATTCCGGCGCCCAGATCGGCGCAGAACCCAGCATGCTAAAGCTCAAGGGTAGTGAGCTCGTGCAGGCTCAGGATGAGCTGTTGTTTCGCATGGTAGATCACTTGGCCCTGCCTCAAGACTCCACCAATACCGGTGAAGAGGCGGTCACGCCTGCTTGGGCTGAATTTGTGGCCTCGGGCCGTTACCACCATCGCGGCTACACCATCGCCGGAGGTACGTCAGAGGTGCAGCACAACATCATCGCCAAACAGGTGCTGGGACTTTAGCCGGCCCCCGTTGGCGTTATTAGCGTGCCCTAGGCCAGCAGGGCCTTTAGGTCAGCCTCGGGATCCGCCAGCACGGCAGGATCTGCGGTTTTGCCCACGAGCTGCTTGCAGAGCATGAATTCCTTGGGGCTGTTGACCGCGTCGGCTGCCACGACTTTGCCGTCTTTCAGATAGAACACAGCGAATTGGTTGGCGTCCATGTCGCCGCGCAGCACTTGGGTATCGCCGTCAGCAGAGAATCCCACCATTTGCAGCTTCAACTCGTATTGATCGGACCAAAACCATGGAATGGCCGCATAGGTCTTGTCATCGCCCAGCATGTTTGCGGTGCTGACTCTGGCTTGGTCCATGGCGTTAGGAACCGACTCCAAGCGCAGGCGTCGATCCAGTAGCGGGTTAGGGTGGTTAGTGCAGTCACCGGCTGCATAGACGCTGGAGTCTGAGGTGCGGCAGTGATCGTCCACGACGATGCCGTTGTCACAGTGTATCCCTGCTGCCTCTGCCAGCTCCGTATTCGGAATAATACCAATGCCAACAATCACGATGTCGGCGGGAAAACGCTGATCCCCGCAAATCACCTCCTGCACTTTGCCATCGCCGGCAAAGCCGGTAACGCCGGTGTTGGTGTGGATGTTGACGCCGCGCCCCTCGTGGAGTTGATGATAATAGGCGGACATTTCCGGTGTAGTAACCCGCTGCAAGATACGGTCTTCCATTTCTAACACATGGACATTGAGGCCAAGCTCCCGCCCCACGGCGGCCACCTCAAGCCCAATGTAGCCACCCCCCACAATGACAAGGTTGGCCCCCTCGCGCATGCCATCGCGCAATCCATCGACGTCGTCCATGGTGCGAAGGTAGTGGATGCCGGGAAGATCAGAGCCGTCAATGGACAGCTTTCGTGGTCGGGACCCGGTGCTAATCAGCAGGTGCTCGTAAGCTAGGGTCTCGCCATTGTCTAATGTGACGGTCTTTGCGGCGGTGTCGATGCCAGTGGCCGTGGTGCCGAGCTTCAGGTCGATGTTCCGGTCTTCATAAAAGGCAGCGGCACGAAGGTAGACCTTGTCAGCACTCTGCTCACCCTTGAGGTAAGCCTTTGAGAGGGGCGGGCGCTGATAAGGAATATGAGCCTCGTCACCGACAATGGTGATGTCCCCTTCAAATTTCGCCTGACGCAGGCTGGCGGCAGCTTGGCCGGCAGCATGGCCGGCTCCAATGATTACGACACCCGACATGGCTCTTTCCTCAACAATCCAAAGCGCAGGAGTTTACCTTGTCCGCGAGCGCTGGGGCAGATAACTTTGGCCTTAAAGGGGAGTAGTAGACATGTCATCAGAAGAAAAAATGGATTTCCGCAGTTTGACGGAAATGGTTCAACTGGCGCGCAAAAATTTAGCGCACGGTGAATGGGATTACCTGGTCGGCGCTGCCGATACTGAAAGTAGCCTGCGCCGCAATCGTGCTGCAGTGGATTCTTGGGTCTTCAAGCCGCGCATTCTCAACGACGTTAGTGCTGTGGATGTAACTTCAGAATTGTTGGGCAGCCCTATGCGAATCCCCGTTGTTCTGCCGCCCATCGGCTCGGTTCAGGCTTTTGATGCCGGTGGTGGTACCAGCGTGGCTCGGGCGGCTAAAGACTTTGGCATTCTGCAAATCCTAAGCTCAGCTTGTGCGCCGGACTATGAAGCTGTAGCCCAAGGCGTACCCGGCCCAAGAATTTATCAGCTTTACCTCGTGGGCGATGAGGCTTGGATGGACGATCATATTGAGCGCGCTGTGGCCGCAGGCTACACAGGCTTTTGCCTCACTGCGGACACACAGGTGTACTCCAGGCGTGAGCGGGATGTGATGAAAGGCTATGTGCCCCAGTCTGGCCGTACGGCCACGGCGGGCGGAGATTTCTCCCATCAGGCCATGATGACCTGGGACACCATCGCCCACGTCAAAGAAAAACACGATATCCCCTTGGTAGTGAAGGGTGTCATGCACGGCGACGACGCCAAGCGGTGTGTGGATGCCGGGGTAGACGTCATTTATGTCTCCAATCACGGTGGTCGTCAGTTAGACCATACCAAGGCCTGTGTGGATGCCTTGCCCGAGGTCGCCGAGGCGGTAGCTGGCAGGGTGCCAGTGATTGTGGACGGAGGCTTCATGCGCGGAGCTGATGTAGTGAAAGGACTGTGCTTGGGCGCAAACTTTGTGGGCATGGGGCGTTTTGAAGGGCTGGCCATGGCCGCCGGCGGATATGCAGGCTTGATGCGCGGTTTAAAAATCTTAGAACAGGAGATCCGTATCAGCATGGCCCTGCTGGGAGCGCCGGACCTGTCAGCGTTGAACCCCTCGTTAGTGGAGCGGTCTGTGCCCCTGGCCGATCCCAGCGTGCTCAGTGCGTTTCCGCTGATCGACGATTACTAGCCCGCTCTTGTGTGATTGTCCCCACTCTCTTGGGCACAGGGCCAGTACACTTGTATTGGGTCTATTAGTTTAGAGCCCCCGAGCTAGCGATCTGTGGGTACGGGCATGGGGAAGGGGGTTACCGTGCTGCCGTCAGATGAGGTGATCTTGGCCACGCCTTCTTTCTCCACCTCGTCGATGCGAACCACCGCGTGCATGGGAATAAACGACCGCTGGACACCTTCGAACTCGTTGCGCAGCTTTTCCTCGCTTGGATCGATCACCACTGAGGACTTGTTGCCAAAAGTGTAGTCCTCGATTTCGACGAAGCCGTACAGCTCGCTCTGATAGATGTTGCGGGCATACACCTCGTAGACCTGTCCCTGATTTTGGAACAATACTCGGTACATGTGTTGCGCTTCGTCTTTGCTAGCCATAACAACTCGTCTGTGTCGTGAGTGACGATAGTTGGGGATAACCCCAGAGATTTCAAGGCGCTGGGTAGAGGTTTGGGGCGTTTTAGAACTCTGGGTATTGTCATAGGATCGCGTATACTTGCGCTCCTTTTTTTTACAGCCCATGAAAGTCGTATGGCGAAGAAACTCTTTGTAAAAACACACGGTTGTCAGATGAACGAGTATGACTCGGCGCGGATGTATGACGTGCTGAAAGATGCTCAGGGCTATGAGATTGCAGCCAGCGAAGAAGAGGCCGATGTGCTGCTGCTCAACACCTGTTCCATTCGGGAAAAAGCCCAAGAAAAGGTGTTCCACCAGCTGGGTCGCTGGCAGAAGTTAAAACAAGATCGGCCGGATTTGGTTATTGGCGTAGGCGGCTGTGTGGCCAGCCAAGAGGGCGACGCCATTATGCGTAGGGCACCCAGCGTGGATATGGTCTTTGGTCCCCAAACCATCCACCGTCTGCCAGAAATGGTGACATCCCGGCAGCAGCAGTTGCTGCCAGTTGTAGACGTGACATTCCCCGAAGTAGAAAAATTCGACCGATTGCCGGAACCCAGCGTTGACGGTCCTGCGGCCTTTGTTTCGATTATGGAGGGATGCAGCAAGTACTGTAGTTTCTGCGTGGTTCCCTACACTCGAGGCGAGGAGGTCAGTCGTTCGGTGGCCTCAGTCATGGAAGAGGTGAATAGTCTAGCTGCCCGGGGCGTTAAAGAGATGCATCTGCTGGGGCAAAACGTGAATTCCTATCTCGGCGAGATTGACGGCGATACGGCGGATTTGGCGGAGCTGATCTATTACGTCGCGGAAGTACCCGGAGTGGAACGCATACGATTTACAACGTCGCATCCTATGGATTTTTCCGACAATCTGGTCCAAGCCTATGCGGACATACCTGCCCTTGTGGACCATCTGCACCTGCCTGTGCAGTCGGGTTCTGATCGAATTCTAGAGGCCATGAAGCGAGGCCACACCGCCGACGATTATCGGGAGCGGATTGCCAAGCTGCGGGAAGTGAGGCCGAACATCAGCCTGTCATCGGATTTTATCGTCGGCTTTCCCGGTGAGACCGAAGCCGAATTCGAAGAAACCATGGCCCTGATCGACGAAATAGGCTTCGATACGTCCTTCAGCTTTATTTACAGCGCCAGACCCGGAACGCCTGCCGCCGGCTTGGCTGATGACGTGCCAGAGGGTATTAAGAAAGCTTGGCTGCAGCGCTTACAGGCAAAGGTTCGCGATCAGGCAGATGCCATATCTGCTGCCATGGTAGGCACCCAACAGCGAGTTTTGGTGATGGGTGAAGCGAAAAAGGGAGTGGGGCAGCTGGCCGCGCGGACAGAAAATAACCGGGTGGTGAATTTTAGCGGCGGTCAGCAACTGATCGGCCAATTCGCCAATGTTCAGATTACCGAGGCGCTTCCCAACTCGTTGCGTGGTAGCTTGGTCCAATAACCGGGAATCCACTGCTGAAATTAAATCCGTGATTAAGACCGCGGAAAAATAGTAATCTACCCCACTACCTAACCTAATTGGTGAACCTTGCAAGAAACGTCAGATTCCGCTGCTACCCTCGCGAAAAAAATCAGTCTTGAACCCAACGACCCCAGGCGCTTGGCCGCCTTAGTCGGGCCTGTAGACCAGAACATCAAACATCTCGAAAGCCGGCTGGGGGTGCGCATACGCAGCCGGGGCAATGAATTTCAGATCAGTGGCATTCCCAAAGCGGTTCAATCCGCGGAAGCCTTGCTGCATCAGTTGTATCGGGAAACCGTGGATCGAGAAGAAATTGAACCGGACTTTGTGCATCTGTTTTTGCAGCAGGCGGGTCTGGATGAGCTGATGGCCGAACGCAGTGATCATGAAGTGCCCGTAGTCGTGGAGAGCGACGCGGATCGCAGTGCTGAGACCCAAGACGGCGGTGATACCGGAGTTGTCATTCGCACCCCGAAAAAGTCCATCAAGCCTCGTGGTAAAAATCAGCAAAGCTACTGCCAAGCGATTCGCAAAAACGACATTAATTTTGGCATTGGTCCCGCGGGAACCGGCAAAACTTATCTGGCCGTTGCGTGCGCGGTTGAGGCATTGGAGTCTCAGCAGGTATCGCGCATATTGCTGGTGCGACCGGCGGTTGAGGCCGGGGAAAAGCTTGGGTTTTTGCCCGGTGATTTGGCGCAGAAAATTGATCCCTACCTTCGTCCTCTGTACGACGCCCTGTACGAGATGTTAGGCGTGGAGCGGGTCAATAAATACATTGAGCGCAACATAATTGAAGTAGCACCCTTGGCCTACATGCGCGGACGAACCCTAAACAATGCCTTCATCATTCTGGACGAGTCACAAAACACCACGGTGGCGCAGATGAAAATGTTTTTGACCCGAATTGGTTTTGGCTCCACCGCGGTGGTTACCGGAGACATCACTCAAATTGACTTGCCCCGTGGTGAGCAATCGGGGTTGATTAACGTGCGCGACGTTTTAGCCCGGATCACGGGAATTCAATTTACCCACTTTGGCTCCAAGGACGTGGTTCGCCACCCATTGGTGCAAAAAATCGTAGATGCCTACGAAGCTTTCCAAGACGATGGGGTGGGTAGGGGCAGGCGCGATGATGATCGGCGCGGGCAGGGGCGTGCTCAGTAGAAGGACCAGACTTGCGGCTTCCTTGATGCAAGCTGTAGGGGTTCGATCACGCTAATGGATACTGCACTGGACATTCAGATCGCATCGGACGTGACCCACGCGCCGCCGGCTTTATCACTGCAGACATCGCTGGAGGGCAGCCTTGCAGCCTTAGCCCGGGTGATACCCGACGCCTCAAGACCAAAACTGTCTCAGGGGATTTGTCTGCGGCTGTGTGCAGAGGCAGAGTCTCGAGAGTTGAACCGCACTTATCGAGGCAAGGACAAGCCCACGAACGTGCTCAGTTTTGGTTTGCCGACCCAGGACATTTCCATGCTGGATATGACTGGGCAGGAACTGCCCTTAGGGGACCTGGCCCTGTGTTGGCCGTTAGCGGTTCAAGAAGCCCAGCGACAGAGAAAAGACGTTGATCATCATGTATGCCATCTATTCCTTCACGGTGTGTTGCATCTGCTTGGATTTGATCATGAGGATGCAGAAGAAGCTGAGGTCATGGAACAGATCGAGATTCAGGCTTTAGGGTTGCTGGACATCGACAATCCCTACATTGAGCGAGGCGCGAAGGACTCATGATGGCGCCCCAAGGCGAACAAATGCCGTCTTGCAATTCATCCCGGCCCGCCCTAAAACGGACTAAGAATATGGAGCCACACGTTGGCAATACGACATTATGAGTGAACAACCCGAGTCTGGACGAGATTTGGCGGACAGGCCCCAGCGCAGAACCATGCGCGAATGGATTGGCGACTTGTTCTCTGGCGAGCCAGATAACGTTTCTGAGCTACTGGAAATTTTACAGGATGCAGCCCAGCGTCAGCTCATTGAAGTGGATGCCCTGAACATGATTTTTGGGGCGTTGCACGTCAGCGACATGCATGCCCGAGACATCATGATTCCACGTTCGGCACTGGTAGTGGTAGAGGAAGATCAACAACCCGTCGAGTTTTTGCCTACGGTGATTGAGTCGCGACATTCCCGCTTCCCGGTTGTGGGGGACGATTTGGATGATATTAAGGGCATCCTACACGCCAAGGACCTGTTGCCCCTGGTGCTGCAGGAAGGCACCCAGCGCTTCAACATGAAGGACAGCATTCGCCCGGCTGCCGTTGTGCCGGAAAGTAAGCGTCTGAACGTACTGCTGCAGGAGTTTCGGACCAACCGTAACCATATGGCCTTGGTGGTGGATGAATACGGGCAGATTTCTGGTGCTGTAACCATTGAAGATGTGCTGGAACAGATCGTCGGTGAGATCGAAGACGAGCATGACGTGGACGATGACAGCTTTGTGAAACAGCTCGAGCCGTGCACCTTTCACGTCAAAGCCACCACGACAATCGAAGATTTTAACGAGTATTTCGGTGAAGAGTTTTCCGACGAGGAATTCGACACCATCGGCGGCATTGTCTTACAGGCCTTTGGTCATGTACCGGAACTGGGTGAGACCGTGGAGATTGGTGCGCTGCGGTTCGAGGTGCTGAACGCTGACTCAAGACGCCTGCGCTTGCTTCGGGTGGACACGCCGGACCCAATAGAACCCCAGCCCCAAAGCTAACTCGGACACAGCCATGATCGGGACCATGATCGGGATCCAAGGAGAAAACACCGCTCTGTCCCGGTCCGTGCTGGCATTGTTGGCCTTGGCCGCAGGAGCCAGTTACCCCTTGGCTTTTGCTCCATTTCATTTTTATCCCCTGTTGTTTCTTTCCACGGCCGCCCTGTTCTGGCTGATATGCCAGCGGCCCCAGCAGGGAGCCCTGCTGGCCTGGTGTTACGGCGTCGGCAAGTATGCGGTGGGTGTTTCTTGGATCTACGTCAGTATCCACGATCACGGCGGCGCATCTCCGTTATTAGCCGCTGGGCTGGTAGCCGGATTTGTGGCCTTTATGGCGCTGTTTTGCTGGCCCATTGGCTGGTTTGTTGGGTTGATTCATCAGCATCAATTACCGGGCGGGAAACTGGCCCCGGGACTGGCATTTGTGGCGGTTTGGGTGCTGATGGAGTGGGTTCTCACTTGGTTTTTGACCGGGTTTCCATGGCTCGCAGCGGGTTATGGAGTGTTGGGTTTGCCGTTGCAGGGTTACGTGCCAGTACTTGGCACCCTTGGGGTGAGCTTGTTGGTTGTGCTGTGCGCTGTGGCCTTGGTCTGGGCAGCGGATCGTCATCAAACGAAAAGCATCCGTATGTCGGCCTTACTGGGCGTTATGGCTGTTGTTGGTTTCGGGATCGTGCTGGACGAACGCGCTTGGACTTCATCGCAAGGGCGTTTTGACGCCGCCTTGGTTCAGGGCAATCTCGACCAAGCGGAAAAATGGGATAACGATAAGCGTATGGCTCATGTGCGTAAGCACCTAGCTCTATCCGACGATCATTGGGGGGCCGATCTTGTTATGTGGCCTGAGTTCGCTCTGACTCTGTACGGCGATGAAGCCGAGCAGGTGACGCGATTGTTGCACCAGCGCGGCCAGCAAGCCCAAACCAATGTGGTCATCGGCATGCCAGATCTGCAGCGGCGTGAAGACGGCACGTATCAGATTTTTAACTCAGCCCAAGGCTTTGGCCTAGCCTCCGGAGGCTTTGCCAAGCATCACTTGGTGCCCTTTGGCGACTACGTGCCCCTACAGTCTTATCTGCGGGGTTTGATCGAGTTTTTTGACCTGCCCATGTCTGCGGCGACGGCGGGCAGTCGGGAGCAAGTGGGAATAGCCCTGCAGCTTGGAAGCATAAGCGGCGGTACGAAGACTGCTATGGGCATCTGCTACGAGATCGCCTTTGGCGAATCCCTGCGACGCAATGCCGTGGACAGCGGGGTGTTGCTGACCCTATCCAACGACACTTGGTTCGGCGAGTCGATTGGTCCTCACCAGCACATGCAAATCGCCCAGATGCGGGCACTGGAAAATGGCCGTTGGCTGCTGCGTGCCACCAATAACGGAATTACCGCCATCGTGAATGACCGTGGCCAGATACAGTCCCAACTCCCGCAATTTGAGGCAGCAGTGCTGCGGGGAGAATTTCAACTTATGACTGGCCGCACCCCATACAGCTATCTAGGAGATCTACCGGTTCTCGTCGCGCTTTTATCCTTACTGGCTGCGTCCGTTATTCGGCACGCCAGCCTCGCAAAGACGGTGACTAAAACTAGTAATTTCTGCTGACACACTGGCGCGGGCGTGGCCTCGAGGTGATATCCTTCTCGGCTTCCACGTCGGCCATTTAGAAGTAAGAAGACCTGTCCATGAATCCAGTCTACGACCCGCAATCTGTCGAAAAAAACGCCCAAGCGGCATGGGATGCCAGCGAATGTTTTGTTGGCGATGAAAACAAACCCGGTGAGAAGTTTTATTGCCTAGCCATGTTTCCCTATCCCAGCGGCCGGCTGCACATGGGTCATGTGCGCTGCTACACCCTTGGCGACGTGATTGCCCGTTATCGCCGCTTAAAAGGTTATAACGTACTGCACCCCATGGGCTGGGATGCCTTTGGCCTGCCCGCAGAAAACGCAGCCATTAAAAACAACATTCCGCCGGCCCAGTGGACCCGGGACAACATCGACTACATGCGCGGACAAATGCAGCGCCTGGGTTTTGGTATGGATTGGTCCCGGGAGTTTGCTACCTGTGATAGCGAATACTATCGATGGGAGCAGTGGCTGTTCTTGCGCCTTTATGAAAAAGGCATGGTCTACCGCAAAAACGCCGTGGTGAATTGGGACCCGGAAGATCAAACCGTGCTGGCCAACGAACAGGTAGTAGATGGACGCGGCTGGCGGTCCGGGGCAGTAGTGGAACGCCGGGAAATGGCCCAGTGGTTTTTGAAAATAACCGACTACGCCAAGGAGCTACTGGAGGACTTAGACGACCTGGCTGGCTGGCCGGAGTCTGTGAAGAGCATGCAGCGCAACTGGATTGGTCGCTCAGAGGGAGCCGAGATCGACTTCGTTACCGATCACGACCCCGCCCAGAAGCTGACGGTGTTTACCACTCGCCCAGATACCTTGGTTGGCGCCACCTATGTGGCCGTTGCTGCCGAGCATCCCTTGGCAGCCTTGGCGGCTGAAAGTGATCAAGTGGTAGCGGAGTTTATTGAGCAGTGTAAGAAAAACACCACCGCTGAAGCAGATATGGCCACCATGGAAAAAGCCGGTGTGCCCACGCAACTGCAAGTACGGCACCCGCTCACGGGTAAACTGCTTCCCGTTTGGGTGGCCAACTTCGTGCTCATGGAATATGGGTCCGGGGCGGTGATGTCTGTGCCAGCCCACGACCAACGAGACTGGGAGTTCGCGCAAAAGTACGGCATTGACATTGTTCAGGTCATTGAGCCTTTGGGCGATGAGGCGTGTGACCTAGCTCAGGCGGCCTTTACCGAAAAAGGCCGGTTGGTAAATTCCGGTGAGTTTGACGGTTTGGCCTTTGATGAAGCCTTCGCTGCCATCGTGGCAGCGCTGGAAAGCAAGAACGCCGGACGCTCGGTAACCAATTACCGCTTGCGGGACTGGGGCGTTTCGCGCCAGCGTTATTGGGGCTGCCCCATCCCAGTGATTCACTGTGAGAGCTGTGGAGTGCAACCGGTACCCGAGGCCGACTTGCCAGTGGAGCTGCCAACGGATGTGACCTTCGAGGGGGTGTCGTCGCCCCTGCACAAGATGGACGACTTTCTCAACGTGCCGTGTCCTAAGTGTTCGGCCCCAGCCCGTCGAGAAACCGATACCTTCGATACGTTTATGGAGTCCTCTTGGTACTTTGCGCGTTTTGCTTCGCCAGACGCGTCCGCCATGGTGGATGAGCGAGCGAATTTCTGGGCGCCGGTGGATCACTACGTCGGCGGAATAGAGCACGCAATTTTGCATCTGCTGTACGCGCGTTTCTATTTCAAGCTTATGCGCGACGAAGGCTTAGTTGACGCAGATGAGCCTTTCAAAAAGCTCATGATGCTGGGCATGGTGTTGCAAGACGGCAAAAAAATGTCGAAGTCCGCTGGTGATGCCGGCGACCCTCAGAAACTGCTTGATCGCTACGGCGCGGATACCGTGCGCACCGCCATGATGTTTGCGGCGCCGCCTGAGCAGTCTTTTGAGTGGAATGAAGCGGGTTTGGAGGGCGCCGCGCGCTTTCTAAAACGCCTGTGGAGTTTGGTTCACGAACATGCGGCTAGCGGTCCAGCACCGCAAATGGACATTGAGCAGCTGTCCACTGCAGGCAAGGCCTTGCGCCGTAAGACCCATGAGACCCTGCAAAAGGCAGACGATGACTATGGTCGCCGGCAACAGTTCAATACGGTGGTCTCGGCGGTGATGGAACTCCTCAATGCTGCGAGTAAAACAGAGCTGAGCGCTGATGCTGACCGGGCTGCGGTGCAAGAGGCTTGGGTAAGTGCTGTGCTGATCATCTCACCCATCGCGCCGCATATCGCCCATGAGCTTTGGGGTGTGCTTGGCGTTGACACGCCATTGGTAGGCTACCCTTGGCCCCAAGTGGATGCTCAAGCCATGGAGCAGGACTCCCTAACCTTGGTGGTACAGGTCAATGGCAAGGTGCGCGGACAGATCGATGTGAGTGCCGATGCGGACAAAGAGACGATTCTGTCGTTGGCTCGAGCCGACGCCAATGTGCAGCGACACGTGGAAGGAAAGACCGTGCGTAAGGAAATCGTCGTGCCGAACAAACTTGTCAACATCGTGGTGGGTTAGTCGTGGTCTTCTGGCGATGCTCGATCATTTTGGTGCTGGCGCTGTTGGCCGGCTGCGGTTTTCAGTTGCGCGGTGCCAGTCTTGCTGAGAGTCAGCTAAATATCGCTGTGATCAATGGACTATCCACACCCTCCAGTGCCTACGCCGATTTTATTCGTACTCTTGAGGGTGCGGCCGCTCGTT
Organism: Gammaproteobacteria bacterium; assembly: GCA_038151515.1. GTDB lineage: Bacteria > Pseudomonadota > Gammaproteobacteria > Pseudomonadales > Azotimanducaceae > UBA4421. The sequence continues at coordinate 28,946 of JAYOVN010000009.1, forward strand.
CTGGAAGCTCCCAAGAAGGCGCGGTGGATGTGATGCTTCGGGTGCAGGGTTTTGCCTTTGGAATCGAAGACGGTGCCGTGGACGCCCAAGTGCGAGTCGCGGAAAAGATTGCGCGCCTAACTGTGGAAGTTGTGGCTTTGGACGCTAAAGGCGAGGCCTTGGCCGAGCCATGGATCATCGAAGTCAGTCAGGCCTTCCGCAGCGATCGAACCCAACTGCTGGGCAGTTTCGGGCAACAAGCTCAGGTCGAGGAAGCCTTGTATCAGAATGTTGCCAACCGTGTTCTGCGCAGCCTAGATGCGTTGATGCGAATGCAGGCCAGTGATGCCCGGGTAGGCGTCCCCGGCAGTGGGTCGGATGCAGGTTAAGCATCAACAGCTTCTGGCGACCCTGCAGCGCGGCCTGCAAAACGTCTATTTAATCAGTGGCGATGAAACGCTCTTGGTCTCGGAAGCCTGCGACAGCATATTGCAACATGCCCGAACTCAAGGTTTTACCGAGCGCTCCCTGCATCATGTGGAGAGTGGCTTTAAGTGGCATGACCTTACCAACGATGCTGCCAGCATGTCCTTATTTGCTGAACGCAAGGTCATTGATCTGCGCATACCACCGGGCAAATTCGACAAAGAAGCCAGCCAAATTCTAAGAGATTGGTGTGCAGAGCCGGATGCCAATCCTGATACGCTGCTACTAATTCGCACCGAACGGCTACAGCCTAGACAGCGCAGCAGCGCGTGGTTTAAGGCGATAGAGACATCAGGAGTGGTGGTGCTGATTTGGCCCTTGGGCCCGAGAGAACTGCCGGGTTGGCTGGACGAGCGCTTGCGCTCTCGCGGGCTTGAGTTGGAACGAGATGCCTTGATGGCTCTGTGTGAGCGGGTGGAAGGAAATTTGTTGGCCGCTGCCCAAGAGGTCGAAAAACTCGCCCTGCAGGGTCTTCCACAGCCAATCAATGAGGAAACGCTGCTGCAGTGCCTTGAGGATACTGCGCGCTTCAACAGTTTTGATTTAATCGATGCTGCAATGGCAGGACAAGGTGTGCGGGTCACAAAAATTATGGCCTCACTGCGCGAAGATCGGGGCAGTTTATTTGCCATTCTTGGGGCCTTGACCAGTCAGTTGCGTCGGCTAGGCCAGACCCGTGGACTACCCCCGGCTCGCGCCCGGACCATGGAAGCCTTTGCCCAGCGCGGCCCTTCGGCCAAGGCGCTACTGGCGGAATGCGCCCTATTGGATGAACAGGGAAAGGGGCAACGGTTGGGTGATGCCTGGCTGGGGCTTGAGCAACTGCTGCTGAGTATGGCCGGTCACCCTGGGCAGCGACCGCCCTCCTTCTACCAACGTAAGCTGAAGGGGCGTTAGTCGTCAGTTGTGATCGTCAATTGATGTGAGTATCCGCTACTCGTCCGAGTTCCACCACGGTTAGCTTGCCGCCAGTGTTATCCAGGGTTGTTACCGAGCAGTTATCCGGTCCAAAAATGCGCATGCGATCATCCCCGGTAGCTGCTCCAACGGCAGCGTTGATGGCGACGTAATGGCTAAAAATAATGCAGTCCTCTTTGCAGCCAACTAAGAAAGTCCCGATGTCCTGCTGCCATTTCTGGACACTGGCATCCAGGTCTGACCAGTTGCCTGCCATGGCCTGACTGAGCCAGGCGGCTCGGGCCTCTAGATCCGGCGTCGGCGAGGGAATTTCGGCAACCTTATTTTCAATGGTGATATCAGCCTGCCAGAGCGTGGCAAGGGCCTGAGCGGTTTCATAGGCTCGCGCTAGCGGGCTGGAAAGCAGGATCGGTCGGGTCGGATGTTGTTGGTCCAGCATGGCCGCTACTGCAGCAGCTTGGCTGCGCCCTAAATCATCTAAGCCAGGATCGGGATGGGAACCAAATCCTGCTGCTGCTTTACCGTGTCTGACAAGTTGGACGATAGCCATTTTCTACTGCTCTTTTGGTATGGGTTCTCTACAATGAGGGTTTGCAAATCAGAAGATAGGAAAAGCAGTGACGGATCACAAAGCTTCGGGATTAAATCCTTCAATGACTCCTGATACACAGGTGAGTGTGCGTGAGGTCTTCGCAATTGATCAAGACCTAATGGTGCCCGCCTTCAGTGAAGCATCGGAATATGTACCTGACGCGGATCCAGACTATCGTTTCGACCGGGATACGACCTTGGCCATATTGGCGGGCTTTGCGCATAACCGGCGGGTCATGGTGCAGGGTTATCATGGCACCGGTAAATCCACCCACATTGAGCAGGTGGCTGCTCGGCTGAATTGGCCCTGCATCCGTGTGAACCTGGACAGTCATATTTCGCGAATCGATCTGATTGGTAAGGACGCCATCGTGCTGCAAGACGGTAAGCAGATTACCGAATTCCGTGAAGGCATCTTGCCTTGGGCGCTGCAAAACCCGGTGGCTTTGGTGTTTGATGAATACGATGCTGGCCGTCCGGATGTGATGTTCGTGATTCAGCGAATTTTGGAAGTAGAGGGCAAGCTAACCCTGCTGGACCAAAATAAGGTGATCACCCCTCACTCGCACTTCCGGTTGTTCGCCACCACCAATACCGTGGGATTGGGCGATACCACTGGCCTGTATCACGGCACCCAGCAAATTAACCAAGGTCAGATGGACCGTTGGAGCATCGTGTCTACCCTGAACTATTTAGAGCACGAAGCGGAAAGCAACATCGTGCTGGGTAAAGTTCCCTCGTATCAGGCTAGCGAAGACGGTAAGCGCGTGATCGGCAACATGGTCAGCGTTGCTGATCTGACCCGCAAAGGCTTCGTCAATGGTGACGTCTCAACGGTGATGTCACCGCGAACGGTGCTGACTTGGGCACAAAATGCCGAGATTTTTGGCGACGTTGGATTTGCCTTCAGAGTCACTTTTTTGAACAAGTGCGATGAGCTGGAGCGAGCTATCGTTGCCGAGTACTACCAGCGCTGCATGGGCGAGGACCTGGGTGATGCCACGGCCGGCATTACGCTGAAGTCTGCCTAGCCCAGCTATGTCTGATGCTGAAAACCCATTAGACCCGTTTAAGCGGGCGACCACGGCGACCATTCGTGCCATAGCCGGCGACGACGAGTTGGACGTTACCTTTGGGGCCGGCCCGCCGGTTGTCCGAGGTGGCACCCTGCGCCTACCGCTGCCAGCAGTGGGTGCCAGTCAAAGCGAGATCGATGCGGTGCGTGGTGTGGGTGATGAATTTGCCCTGCGTTTTCGTCACCACAATGCCCGGCTGCACGCCCGTTACAGTCCCGACGGCGGTCCCGCCCAAGAAATGTTTGAGTGGATTGAGTCTGCTCGGATCGCCTCCATCGGGGCCATGCGCATGCAAGGCGTGGCTCAAAATCTTGATGCCCATTTGGAAGTGCAGTGCAAGCAGGCGGCCTTTGACACCATAACGGCAGAAACCGACGCGCCGCTTTCTGTGGCAGTGGGCCTTCTGGTGCGCCAACAGCTTACCGGACGCGAGCTTCCGCCCAGTGCGGAACACGTGGTGCAGTATTGGCGTGACCATGTAATGGAAAACGCAGGAGAGCACATCGAAGCCCTGCGGGAGCATGTGGGTGATCAAGATGCTTTTGCCAGCCTATGCCGAAACATCATTGCAGACCTGGGTCTGCCCATTGATCTGACGGATCCCAACGAAGGGGAAAGCAACCCCGAAGACATGGAGACCATGGATCAGTCCGAGGAAGCTGACTCTGACTTCAGTCCGGAAGATGTGGTTCTTGACGAGGACTCTGCCGGTGAAGAGAACAGTGACGGCGATGCCACCACCGTTGAAATGGACGCTCACGCGGACATGGACGAGGCGGGGTCCGAGTCCGATCCCGATGAAGCCCCCATGCCCATGCCAGACGACGCGGGCCGCATACCTGTCGACAATAATTACAGAGCCTACAGCGAACGCTTCGACGAAATTATACGAGCAGAAGAACTCTGTGACCCGGACGAGTTAATTCGACTGCGCCAGTTGCTGGATCAGCAGTTGGTGTCGCTCCAGCACGCTACTTCGAAGTTGGCAAACCGGCTACAGCGCCGCCTGATGGCCAAGCAGAATCGCACTTGGGAATTCGACTTAGAGGAAGGCATCCTAGACGCCGCGCGCCTGACACAGGTGGTGGTGGATCCAATGAATCCGCTGGCTTATAAACAGGAAAAAGAAACCAAGTTCCGTGACACCGTGGTCACCCTGCTAATCGACAGTTCAGGTTCGATGCGCGGTCGTTCCATCACGATAGCGGCCATGTGTGCCGATATTATGGGTCGCACCTTAGAGCGCTGCTCGGTACGTGTGGAGATCCTTGGCTTCACCACACGAGCTTGGCGTGGCGGTGAATCTCGGGAGGCTTGGATCAACGACAACAAGCCGTCCAATCCCGGACGGTTAAACGACTTGCGGCATATTATCTACAAGGCTGCAGATGATTCTTGGTCTCGGACTCGACGCAACTTGGGCCTCATGATGCGGGAAGAACTGTTGAAGGAAAACATCGACGGTGAAGCCTTGATTTGGGCACATAATCGCGTTGTAACCCGTCCTGAACAGCGCAAAGTTATGATGGTGATCTCCGACGGCCTGCCAGTGGATAACTCCACTTTGTTGGTGAACCCGAGCAACTTCTTAGAACAGCATCTGAAATACGCCATCAGTATGATCGAAGACCACTCACCGGTAGAACTGGTGGCCATCGGGATTGGGCACGATGTTACCCATCACTATCAAAGGGCGGTCACCATTACCGATGCAGAGCAACTCGGTGGTGCCATGACTGACCAGTTGGCAGAGTTGTTCGACGTAAAGGGTTAGGGCTGTGGCAGAGTATGGACGGGTTGAGGCTGGGGTTGGCCGGGTCGTGATGAGCCTGCCACGCTTTCGGGCTGGTGGGCAACGCCTCGAACCTAGGGGCCGAGGCTTTGCCAGAGAGCGTTTTTAGCCTACAACTTCCATACGGATAATTTCCGGAGCACCGCCCATTAGACCCTTAAAGCCTGCACCGGCGGCTTTGAAGTGCTCTGAGGCCCCGTGCGCGGCCATGGCATCGGCGTCTTCATACAGTTCCATAACTGTGTAGCCGCCCTCAGTGTCCTTGCACAGTTTGTATAGATGACAGCCGGGCTCGTTGGCATTTACCTTGGCCGCCAAATCCAGCATGACCGCTTCAAAGTCTGCTTCTTTTCCTGCTAGCACGTTTAGCTTCGCGATTACTGCAAGCATGTTTCTCTCCCTCTAATTGTCCGGTGTTTGTTTAAGCCGGTATGTGTTTTATCGATATGTGTTAAATCGATACCTTTGGAACCTTTGCCTGAGTGCGACCACACCAAGCCTCTCGTTGATCTGTTGATCAAAAATCGCCAACAACCCGAACATCGCCTGTCGACATGCGCTAAGGTTTCGGCGGGATTGAGAATAAGGACTCTAATGCACCGAAGCAAACTGGTTCAGGCGCTTAAAGGTTATTTGAACCGCTACCCTGAAGAACAAACTACCGTGGATCGTTTTAACGAATTGCTGAGTAACCATGCGAACTGTTTTGAGCGAGACTGCTGGGCCGGGCACATAACCGGCTCGGCGTGGCTTGTGAATCCTCTCCACACCAGCCTGCTAATGACCCACCACCGCAAACTTAATATGTGGTTACAGCTTGGTGGACACAGTGATGGTGACCCGGATACCGCTAGGGTAGCGCTGCGCGAGGCGGAAGAAGAATCGGGGTTGTCTGTTGTTTTGCTGAGTGAGGAAATCTTCGACATCGATGTTCATGCCATTCCAGCGCGTAAGGACGATCCGGCCCATTATCATTTTGATGTCCGCTATCAATTACAAACTCAGGGTGACGAATTCGTCGTCAGCAGTGAGTCTATCGACTTGGCCTGGGTGCCATTGGCGACGTTACGCAACTACACAGAAGAAGAATCAATTTTGCGCATGAATCGAAAATGGCAGGCTTTATCGGGGAAATAAAGCCTACCTCGTGTCCAGATTCGTAACATTCCCTAACAAATATCGCTGAATAATGTCTTGTGACTGGGCACCGCATACCCTAGGCTATCGTTTCTCGCCCGATTTTACTTTTTTGGTCAAACGGGATGGACACAATTTGCGTCAGTCTTAGGGCTTGTTCACAAAGTGTGGAAAACGTTAGACCAAAGAAAGGATAAGAAAACTTCGGTATTTCTGCGTCTAGGTTTGATTGGTCGAATTCTCCACAGAGAGAAAAATTTGGTACGTATCAATCAAGGAGCTATAGAAAGCTGTGAAAAAACTATATGTAGGTAACCTCGCATGGGCGGTCACCGATGAAGATCTGCAGTCATTGTTCTCAGAGCATGGCGGCGTAGCGTCAGCGTCTGTTATTACAGACCGCGAAACAGGGCGTTCAAGAGGATTTGGGTTCGTAGAAATGGAAGACGGTGCTGAGGCAGCCATTGAGGCGCTTAACGGCGTTGATTTCAAAGGCCGCGCGCTTCGCGTCAACGAAGCACAAAGCAAGCAGCGCCCTGGTGGCGGTGGAGGCCGCTTCTAAAACAGTCTTAGGACTGTTTCCCAAGAAACCCGAGAGTGATCTCGGGTTTTTTTTGTCTGAAATTTAGGCTCAATCAACGTGGCTAGTGCTCAGTCGTAGAGATGGCAGGCCACAAGCCGCTGATTGTCGTCGCCCGCAAGAGGTTTGAGCAAAGGCGTTTGTGTCGAGCAATGACTCATGGCCTTCGGACACCGGTTGGCGAAGCGACAGCCAGCGGGCACGTTGATTGGCGATGGGATCTCTCCCTGAATCGTAGTGGACGGACGTTGACGTTCGTGTTCGGGATCAGCCTCAGGATTGGAGGCGATAAGGGTCTCGGTATACGGATGTTTGGGGTCAAAGAAGACTTGGGCAGAGGTGCCCACTTCTACCAAACTGCCCAAATACATGACGGCCATGCGGTCGCTGATGTAGCGAACCATGGAAAGATCGTGCGCAATAAAAAGCAGGGTAAGCCCGAGGTCCTGGGTGAGATCGCCGAGCAGATTCACTACCTGAGCTTGGACGGACACATCCAAGGCCGAGATCGGCTCGTCACAGACCACGAATTCTGGCTCTAAGATCAGCGCTCGGGCGATACCTATACGCTGACGTTGGCCGCCGGAAAATTCATGGGGATAACGGGATTGATGATCTGGACTTAGGCCCACCAAGCGTAACCAATGAGCAACCTTCTCTTGCACAGTCGCCGGAGTCAGGCCTTGTCGCAGCCGCAGGCCCTCGCTGACGATCTCGCCCACAGTCATTCGAGGGTTTAGCGATGAGTACGGATCTTGAAAGATCATCTGCATTTTCGAAGCCATGGCGCGAAAGTCGTCGCCGCCATAGCGAGCGGGCAGTTGGGTACCGTTAAACGTCACCTGACCAGCAGTTTTGTCGTGTAAACCAACCACGGTTTTTCCAAGAGTTGACTTGCCCGAGCCACTTTCTCCCACTAGCCCAACCACCTCATTCGGGTAAATAGACAGGCTGACATCGTCTACCGCGTGCACTCGTTGGCCGCGGCCCAGTTCAAAGTGCTTTACCAAGTGGCTGATCTCTACCAAGGCCGGGTTGGCCGTTGTGGACTCATTCGCGGATTTGCTCATGGCTGGTCCTTCTGAGCGGCACACAACTCATGGTGCAGCCAGCAGGCGGTTTGATGACCTTGGCCCTGTTTCGGGGTAGGCGTTAAACCTAGATCGTACTGCGCCGGTGGTTGCTGGGCGCAAATGTTCATGGCGTGAGGGCAGCGGGGGTGATAGGCGCAGCCCCTTGGGGGGTTAAACAAGTCCGGCGGTGAGCCGTCGATGGCGAGAAGCGTTTGTTCTGCTCCGCCGTCCTCGGTTCGCTTGTTGGTGGGCATGGCCAGACGCAGTCCTTGGGTATAGGGGTGGCCGGAGCGATAAAAAATGTCGTCCACGCTACCCCGCTCGACGACTTCGCCGGCATACATCACCATGACGTCGTCGGCCATTCGTGCCACAACGCCAAGGTCGTGGGTGATCAAGATGATGGCCATGCCGGTTTCCTGCTGCAGGTCACCGAGCAAGTCCAAAATCTGAGCTTGGATGGTGACGTCCAAGGCCGTTGTGGGCTCGTCCGCCACCAAAATCGCTGGCTCGCAAGCAATGGCCATGGCGATCATGGCGCGCTGTAACATGCCCCCAGAAAACTCGAAGGGGTACTGCTTAGCGCGCTTGGCGGCTTCTGGAATCTTGCTCATCTCCAGCAGTTCTATGGCGCGATTGAAGGCTTGGGTCTGGCTGTAACCTCGATGTACCTCCAAGGTCTCGGCAATCTGACGGCCAATGGTCATAGTAGGATTTAACGACGTCATGGGATCCTGAAAAATCATACTGATTTCCCGTCCCCGGATATCCCGACCCTGGACAAACTTGGATGCCAGAATGTCGTGACCGCGCAGGGTCGCCGTACCCTTGTGTATGCGACCCGGAGGCATGGGAATTAGCCCCATCAGGCTTTGCACCGTAACGGATTTGCCGCACCCGGATTCTCCCACAATGGCCAAGGTTTGCCCCGCCGTCACCTCAAAGCTGACACCCCGCACGGCCTGCACAACACCGCCGTAGGTTTGAAAATCCACGTGCAAGTCGTCCACCCGCAGTAATGGCTCTCGTGGTGGTTGCTGTTGGGTGCTGATAGACGCCCCCATGGTGGAGCCAGCGTCGCTGGTGGTGAATTCCGTCATGGTCTTATTCGGCTCCTCGCATGCGGGCATCCAAGGCGTCTCGGAGACCGTCGCCCAACAGGTTAAAGGCCAGTACCGTAGCGCTAATCATAATGGCTGGAAACAACAGCTCGTGGGGGCGAGTCAGCATGGACTTGATGCCCTCGTTGCACATGGCGCCCCAAGACGGGGTAGGCGGCGCAACACCCATGCCAATGAAGGATAGGAATGCTTCGGTAAAAATAGCGCTGGGCACTTGAAAGGTAATGGTCACCAAGATCACTCCAAGGGTATTGGGCAGCATGTGCCGACCGACAACATAGGGGGTGGTGGCGCCCAACAGTTTTGAGGCGTTGACATAGCCTTCTTCGCGAATTTGCAAAATCTGTCCGCGCACTAAACGGGCGGGCGCAGGCCAAAGCAAAATAATCATCGCAATCAGCATGGGAATTATCCCGCTCTCGCCTGGGCCGATCCCGAAGACCACTTTGAACAAAATCATGAACAGCAAAAACGGCAGGGCCACAACGAAGTCAGCGAACCGCATCATGGCCTGATCCACAGCGCCGCCAAGAAACCCTGCCACGCTGCCGTAGATTACTCCCAACAACACGAAGGCCAACGGGGCTAACAAACCGATAAACAGCGATACCTGCCCGCCGTACATGAGTCGCGCCAGCATATCCCTGCCCAAGTAGTCGGTGCCCAGTGGATGCCAAGCAAGCTTGAGGGTTTGGCCTAGCTCGGCGTCCTCATCCGGGCCGATCAATCCGCGCTCTCTGGCTTCGGCGAAAGAGATTACCCGCGTAACCTCGATGGTGAGCGTTGCCGTGGTGTCGGTTTCTTCGCCTGCGGCATCTAAGGCGACTAAAGTGTAGTAATAGGTTTCAGGCTGAAGGTCTAAGCGGTCTTCAAAATAAGGGGTGTCTAAATCCGCCAAGGGCAGGCCGAAACTACCGGTATCCTGGGGCGCGAATAAGTTGCGATAGAGCCTGCGGGTGGAGTCTTGATCTGCCCACGTCAGGCGAACGGACTGGGTGGTCGCTGATTGAGCCAATGTAAACCCCAAGGGGTTACCCGTGCTGGGCGTGGGTGGGGTTAGGGCTTCTGGTTCCCAAGGCATAAAGGGTGTGGTGAGGGTGACCTGACGATCAGCGCCGGGGCTGATGCCAATTTGATCCACATCCTGAACCGATGGGTCTACGGTCCATAGCATAGGGCCGACAGTGACAAAGGCCAGCAGTGCCAGAATTAACCCCAGTGAGGACATGGCTCTGGGATTAGCTCGAAGTCTCCGCCAAGCGTCCGCCCAATAAGACAAGGATGGGCGGGTAAGTTGATCAGCGCTCTGCTGGCGCGGCAGCGCTGCAAAATCTGACTGGGTCAATTCGGTATGACTCATTGATTAACCCTCACCCGTGGGTCGATGAGGCCGTAGATCAGATCCACCAATATCACCATAAAGACTAAAAAGGCACCGTAAAACACTGTGGTACCCATAATTACCGTGTAGTCCAGCTGCTGGATGGCCTGCACGAAATAGCGCCCTAAACCCGGAATGGCGAACACAATTTCCACCACGAAGCCGCCGGTGGTAATGCCGGCGATGGCAGGGCCTAAGACGGTAATCACCGGCAATATGGCGTTGCGCAGCTGATGACTACTAAAGATCTGCGTCGCTGGTACCCCCTTGGCGCGAGCGGTGCGCACGTAGTCTGTGTTGACCACTTCCAACATGGATGAGCGCATGAGGCGGGTGAGATAGGCCATGGTGGACAGGCCCAGAACAAGGGCCGGGGCAACCATATGCCAGATGCTACCCCAGCCGCCAATGGGCAGAACAGTGCCCCCAGCGGTCTGATTGAGATTGACCAAGGACCACTGGCTAATGGCTGCCATGACAAAGCTCGGAACCGATATGCCCAAAATCACTAAAAACATGATGGCCACGTCGGGCCAGCGGTTGCGGTACAGGGCGGTGAGGGCCCCCCAAAGCACACCGCCGACGCCGGCAAACACGATGGCCAGAATGCCCAGCGTGGCTGAAACCGGAAAGTGCTCCCGGATAATGTCGTTCACTCGGCGATTTTCCTGAGTGTAGGAGATACCAAAATCTCCCTGGGCGATGTTGCCCAAATAGATCCAGTACTGAGTCGCTAGCGGTTTATCCAGACCGTACTTGGCCTCTAGATTGGCGCGGATTTGCGGGGTTAACGCCTTATCGCCGGTAAGCGGGTCCCCGGGTACCGCGTGCATGCCGAAAAAAGTGGCGCTGGCAATAAACCACACCGTGATCAGACCAAGGACTATGCGTTTGGCAGCGTACTTCAGCATGGGTGGTGGTTCTTGTGGCTCTTCGGTTGAGTGTGTTGGTTAAAAACGACAGCCACAACTATTCACCACCGGCGTCGATGTAGGCACGGCTTAGATCCGGGTCCGGGCCGATCACACGCCGTTTGAGCTGTTTTAATCGTGGGTCCACCACATAGGTAACCCCCCGCTCGTACATGGGCAGAATCACAGCATTGTCGATGAGGTGCTGTTGAATGTCTCCAAATGCTCGCATTCTAACGCCGGGGTCCAGCTGACCCTGAGCGGTTTGAATAAGCCCATCCAACTCCGGGCTGTTGTACTGGCCACGGTTGTTTTTGTTCCACGACGCAAATAAATCACCAAAAGTCAGAGGGTCATTGTAGTCCGGCCCCCAGCCCGCCAGCACAAAGTCGAAGTCTCCAGAGGTCATCTTGGCCAGCCGCTGCTTAAAAATCTGTTTGTCGATTTTCACGTCGATGCCAAGTTCAGTCTTCAAGGTTTGCTGTACCCATTCGGACTGAATGTTGGATATTGGATTATCGCCAGCCAGCAGCACTAGGGTCGGTGTCTGGCTCAGGCCCAGTTCCTGCAGTGCTTGTTCCAGATACGCCCTTGCTTTGCCAGTGTTTAGCCGAACCTTCTCCGGCGGATATTCTTTGCGCAGAAGGTCGCGCTCACCCATCAGCCAGCCCGGAAACAAAGACACCCCAGGTTCATAGCCTGGCAGCTTGGTGACCTTGTAAACCAACTCATCCATATCTAGAACGAACTGTAGGGCCCGGCGGAAGTTCAGGTTGCTGGTCACCCGTTCTGGCCGATGATTGAATTCCATAAAAAAGATCACGCCGTCCCGGTGTTGGCGAATCTGCCAGCCCAGGCGCATGGCCTCCGTGAGGTTTTCGGCTTGCAGCCCGGTCGTGGCAATTTTCGAATCTTTGAAAAAGTTTAGCGAGGCGGTGGCGTCGGATGTGATGTAGGGCACATGGATGGTGTCTAGGTGAATTTCATCCTGATTCCAAAAGTGCGGATTGCGCTCAAAGGTCATGCTGGAACCGTGCACCCAGCGACTGATTTGGAATGGCCCGTTGTATAGCAGCTGATCTGCGTCGGCGCCGTAGCGGCCCTGAGTGGCGTTATAAAAGTCTTCGCGAATGGGTAAAAACGTTGGGAATACCAGCATCTTGTCAAAGAAGGGTACGGGTCGGGCCAGCTCTATTACCAGAGTGTATGGGTCTGGAGCATTCACTCCCAGTTCGCTGGGCTTTAGCTCGCCATTGTTGATGGCTTCGGCGTTTTTGATGGCGAATAGCAAGAAGGCGTACTGTGATGCGGTTTCCGGCTTGAGTGCTGTTTGCCAAGCAAAAATAAAATCCGCTGCCGTAACCGGCTCGCCATCACTCCACTTGGCATCCTTGCGCAGCCAAAAGGTGGCATGGCTAGGGGTGACCTCCCAGCGATGGGCCACGGCGCCTTCTAAGCGGTGGTCCAGCCCCATGCGCACCAGCCCTTCCATCACATGGCCCAGCACCATGCCCGAAATCGAGTCAGTAGCGCGGCTGCTGTTCAGTTGGGGGGGCTCTTCGCGAATGATGATGGAAACGCTGTTGTTCTCTATGTCGATGGCGCTGACATCTACGTTGCCGCCGCTTAAGGCGCTGCCGGCGTAGTGCAGGGCAATCATCAACAGCGCCACCCCAGCGATTGCTAGGGCAAAGAGCTTAGCCAACTGGCCATTGGGGGAAAGAGTGCTAATGACGACGATCCTGCTAAATGAGCCGCAAATAGTGGCTCAAAACGTCAGGCTTTCCAATCCGGGTTCACCCCAGAATGTCGATCAGTTCGTCTGCCTTAACAAATTGCTCACAACCCGCTCTAGGTGCATGAGCGAGTTACATTCTTCTACCTGGTGGGAGTAAGCGCCGTATTTGCGCATTTCTGAATCACCGGTATTCCAGGCTAGCCTGGCTTCTGGGTTCAGCCAGATGACGCGTTTGGAGCGGTCGTACAGCTCTTTTAACACTTCCGCGTGGGCTTCACCGTGGTTATTCCGGGCATCGCCTAACATGATGATGGTGGTGCGGTTATCTACGTCGTCTAGACAGAGCTTCTTAAAGTCCAGCAGTGCTTGGCCGTAGTCTGTGGAGCCGCCGCTGTAGTCATGGAGGGTTTTGGCGATGGCGTCTTCGATCTTGTTGCGGTTGAACAACTCGGTGACCTCGGCCAAATCTGAAGAGAAGGCGAAGCTGCGAACCTTGGGCATGACCTCATCTAGGCTGTAGAGGAACATGAGCATAAAGCGGGCGTAGTTGGCTACAGACCCTGAAACATCGCATATGGCAAAGACCTTGGGGCGGTCCACTTTGACCGACTTCCAGTACAGGTCAAAAATCGCCCCGTCGTAAGACATGTTGTTACGCAGGGTCTTGGGCACATTCAACTGGCCCCGCTTAAAGACTTTGCGACGGCGGCTGTGCAGGGTGCTCAGCTTTTTCGCCATCTTATAAACCATTTCCTGAATCAGCCGGAAATTGCGGTGTTCAACATTTGAGAGTTTCACCGAGCGCAGCATTTCTTCGCGTAGTCGCTTGCCGGATACGTCGGCATTGAGCATGAACTGCTGTTCTACGTAGTCTCGTACTTGTTCGCGTAAGAAATCTCGCCGCTGTTTGAGCTGCTGCCCCAGTCGGCGTGCGGGCACTCGGGTATCCACTCGCAGATCGCTGATTTCTCGATTCAGATCCGGCAGCCCCATGTGATCCATGATGCGCCGGGCGTACAGGCCTTTTTGCGTAAAGATCTGAATTTCTCGAACGTTGGTGGCTTCGCCAGCTTCTGCCATGGATTGGGCCAGTTCGACACGGGAGTCGGACATCAGCAGTTTGCCCAAATGCGAGCTGGCCTCGGTGACCTCGCCAGGGCCTAGATCAGCTTCTTCCTCTTCCTCGTACAGGTTGTTTTGTTTTGCCTTGGACTTGGATTTTTTCTTGCCCTTGTTTTTCATCTGGGGATCGCCGCCAGCACCGCCGCCTTCGCCGTCCCCACCTTCGCTGCTTTCGTCGCCTTCCTGTTCCCGCTGGTCTGGGTCGGCATCTGATTGGGCGTCCCCGCGCACATCCTGAAAGCGGAAAAAATTGTCGAAGCAGGCATCGAAGGTCTCTTTTTCGTCTGCCGTCTTGGGTAGCACCATGGACAAAGAGCGTTTGAGATGGGCTTTGTCGCTGTAGCCGACTAACTCCACAGTGCTGATGGCATCGAGGGTTTCTGCGGTCGATACCCGTACCTCGGCATTGCGCAGGGCGCGAATGAAGTTGCTGATGGTGCGATCCATGCCCATAACTGGCTCCTACCCGCTGACCTTGGCAGTCAACGCCGGTACTTCGCTTTTTACGTTATCGATGTCTTCCTGAAACTTGAGAATGACATTGAGGGTGTCCTTCACCATGTTGGGATCTAACGCCTCGGCGTGGAGTAGCACCAAGGTGCGTGCCCAGTCGATGGTTTCGGAGATGGCTGGCATTTTCTTCAGGTCTAGGTTGCGCAGCTCGTGGATGAACGCTACTAGCTGTTTTTGCAGGGCTGGTGGAATTTCAGGTACTCGTGCGCCAATGATGCGCTGCTCGATATCAACATCAGGAAACGGAATGTACAGGTGCAGACAGCGACGCTTCAGTGCGTCTGAAATTTCTCTGGTGTTGTTGGAGGTCAAAAATACTAGCGGTGGCTCTGCGGCGGCCTTGATGGTGCCGATCTCTGGAATGGATAGCTGATAGTCAGACAAGATCTCCAGCAACAGAGACTCGAACTCGTGGTCGGCTTTATCAATTTCGTCGATTAGCAAAATGCAGCCGTCTTCCTCTTTCAGCGCCTTCATTAGCGGGCGCGGTTCAAGGAACTCTTCGGAGAAGAAAATATCGCCGAAGTTGTGCAGCTGCTGGACTGACTCTCTGAAACCCTTGGCATCGCCAAGGACCTCGTTCAAGGCTTCTTTCAACACCTGGGTGTACAGCAACTGCTTGCCGTATTTCCATTCGTAGATTGCCTTGGACTCGTCCAAACCTTCGTAACATTGCAAACGAATCAGTGGCAGGGCGAACATCTCGGCGGCGGTCTTTGCCAGTTCGGTCTTACCCACCCCGGGAGGTCCTTCAATCAAAATGGGCTTGCGCAGTTGGTAGGCCAAAAAAACCGCCGTGGCGATTTCGTCGCTGCAGATATATCGGTGTGCTTCAAATGACGCCTGCAGGGATGCCACAGATTCCGCCAGTTTTTCGATATCCCCCATGATGATCCTTATTTTGGTTCTAATTGCTGATGCTGGTTGAAGTTGTTCTGTTGCGCCGCCCTAAGGAGACTCTTGGCACCCATGATGCCCGTGGCGCAAAGCCATCGATTATCCATTTGCAGCCCCCTGTTGTATAGCAACACCGAACTTGTGCCCGGGTCGGCCTTGTGATTAAGACCGGACTTGAGGTTGAGATCCCTTGTGGGATCGATTCGGCGCTAGGCGTTTGAGCTGAGGCGCCTAAGTAATGCGGTTAGAGCCTGAGTGCTATCCATACCCCGAATGTCCAAGGTGATGTCCGCGTAGCCCTCGTAAAGGGGGACTCGTTCCTCCGCCACTTCTTCTAGGGTCTGACCCGCCGGCGCCGCGACGCCTCGATCTGCCATACTGGCGATGCGAGGAACCAAGGTCTCCACGGGACAGCGCAGATACACGACGACGCCCAAGGAGGCGAGGTGGGCCATGGCGTTGGCACTGTAGACAGCGCTACCGCCAGTGGCTACGACGGTTGCCTGGCAGCTCAGGTCTAGAATGACCCTTGCCTCCAGTTGACGAAGGGCCTGATAACCCTGGGATTGCATGTATGTGGCCAAGGTTTCTCCGGCGCGACGCTGGATCAGTAAGTCAGTGTCTACAAAGTCGTAGCCCAAGGCTTTGGCCAGCAGTACCCCAAGGGTGCTTTTACCCACCCCGGGCATGCCAATAAGAACAATGTTCTCAGGCTCATCTCCTAGGGGCTTAGATTGGCTCATGGATTTCTTGGCTTCGGGTTAGCTAAATTCGGACTAGCTAAAATAGCCATAAAGCAAAATCTGAAAGGCGATCAGGGCAGTGGCCCACCAACGCAGATCTCGCCAAGTCTGCCCCGAATACTCCTCAGGTACGACAGCCGACTTGGGGATGGTCCAGACCCCTATACCGAGAATCAAAAATAAGGCGACGGAAATGTAGTTGGCCCAGACAAGGGGTAGTTCCATATCACGGTCTCCTATGTGTTATTACATGGCGGGTGTTCATCGCCCCCTCCAAGGTGAATAGGTTAAGTTCTCCAAGTGTTCATCGCTGTGCGGCTCTGTGAAAGCGCTAACGATCCAAAGGGTCGGAAGGGCGTAGCAAAAGCTGAAAAACGCCACATAAAGCAGATTCAATTCCCACACTACCGAAAGAAGGGCGGCCAGAACCACACCGCTTACCAAGGTGAAGATCCCTGCCATCGGGGTGGCTCGGCGCGTCAGCGCACCGAGGAGCAGCAAGGCCAGCATGGGGCCTTGAAAGAGAGACAGCAGGAATTGCAGAAAGTTAAAAATGCCGCCGAGGTCGCCGATGTAGGGAGCGATAGACATGGCGGTGAGCAGCAGGGCCAAGGTCAAGAAGCGGCCGATCTTCAGGTCCGACTCCGGATCATGGTTTTTGATTAGCACATGGCGAATGTCTCGGGTAATCATCAGCGCCGTGGAGTTGATGCTGGAGTCGATAGAAGACTGCAGGGCAGCAATGATGGCGACAAACATGAGGCCCGAGACGCCAACCGGGAGCACATTTTTAATGACCCAAGGTAAGGCCATATCTGGGTAATCGATTTCGGCCATCATCACGAGAGCTAGCAGGCCCGGAAAGACGATGAGCACCGGTACAAAGGTCTTGGCTAGGGCTGCGAACATCATACCGGCGCTGGCATCCCACTGGCTTTTGGCGCCCAGAGTGCGCTGCAAAATGGCCTGACCACCCACCCAGTAGGCTGGTGATAGCACCAATCCCAATCCCAAAATCACCCCATGCCAAGGGTAGCTTTCATGATCAGCCGGTAGATAGGCGCTTAAGTGGGTCGGGTTTGCTGCCGTCAATTTGCTGACAAAACTATCGGCACCGCCGGCGTCGCTGATGCCGATGGCGACGATGATCAGGCCACAAACGAACATGATGCAGACTTGAATGCTGTCGGTAATGGCTACGGCTCCGAGACCGCCGGCGATACTGTAGAGGCCCACTACGGTTCCAGAGGCCAAAATACCAAGCCAAATCGGCCAGCCCATGAAGGTTTCCAACGTGATGGCCAAGGCCCACATGGCCACACCCATGGCAAATACGGAAACATTAGTAACGATCAGGGCGGCCACAACGCGCACGGCTTGGTTGTAGCGCAAGCCCAGATATTCGGCAATGGAGTAAACCCCGGCGCGCCAATACAGGGGAATGAAGATTAGCGAGGCGATGATCATGGCGGGGATGGCGCCAATCCACTCGAAGTTGGCTTGCGCGATACCAATGCTGTAAGCATTTCCGGAGGCGCCTATGTAGCCGTTTGTGTCGACATTGGTGCCGATGATTGAAAGGCCAATGACCCACCAAGTGAGAGATCGCCCCGCGAGGAAGTAGTCCTTGGCCGTCTTGATCTTTTGGCTTATGCGAATACCAACAAAGGTGATGAGGGCCGCGTAGGTTAAGACCACGGCTAGGTCGATTGGGTGCAAGAAACTCTCCTGACTGAGTCTTAGGTCTTGTGTTCTGTACCTGATGCCCCAGATCTAATGCCCCAGATTTGAGGTCCAAAACTCTGGAGCTGGGATCCTAGATCTCGGGCGTTGGATTCAGGCCTTTTGCGCGAACTAGCCGGACGCTTTCAAAAAGCGGGCGTTCATCTGCAAGTAGCCTTTTTCGTTTGGGTGCTCGGCCCAAATGGTTTTCCACTCAGGGGACCCCATGATCTTGGTAAAGTTCTCTTGTCGATCTTCGATGCTGTCCCAGCGAATAATCCACGTAATGTTGGGTTGTCCGTTGGGCGACACTTGAGGATTCGTACCGCTAACCTCGGCCTCGATGCCACAGTCGATCCAAAAGTCGATGACATTGAGATTGGCTTTAAGCCAAGGCACGGCCATTTCTTCGGCCCAAACTTTGTATGCTTCGAAGGTTTCAGCTTCAAAGGTGTAATCTCGTATCTCTACGATGGCATCTGACATGGGTTCCTCTCCTGTGCTGGGTGCGACGTTGTTTATTTTCCGATGAGCCGACTCTAATCAGGGTGCAACAGGATGCGCAAGCTCAACCGGAACAATCGTGAACTCAATGCCACAAAAGTATCCAATGCGCGAACGCGGCTTCAGAGGCCGAGATAGGCACCTTCCTTGCTACGGACGATAACTGTTATGAGGGTGCAGCCCAAGGATCTATTGGAGAGGATCTATTGCAGAGGATCTATTCGGCTGCGCCGGCGTCCAAACCAAGTCAATTTCCAGCTTTCAAATCTGCGCGCCCTGCTATCGCATAGCCCCTGGCATGCCGCCATCAATGACAATGGTCTGGCCTGTAACCGACGTGGAGTGCACGAAGGCGAGTACTTGATTGGCGATATCTTCTGCCTGACCAACTCGGCCTAGGACCGCTGTCTGACGGGCGCCCTCGGCCACATTTTCCGGCAGGCGCTGGGCCATGCGAGTGTTTTCCACCAGTCCCGGAGCGATGCAGTTAACGGCGACTTCCGGTGACATAGCCACAGCTAAGCAACGGGTTAAATGGTTTAGCCCTGCCTTGCTGGAAGAATAAGCAATACTGCTGCTACCCGGACTGATGCCTCCGGCGGAGCTGATGTTGATGATATGACCACCGTTACCGGCTTTGAGCAGCTTGGCTCCGGCTCGAGCGAGTAAAAACGGTGCCCGAAGATTCGTCTCCAGCACTCGGTCCCAAATATCTGAGCTGAGATCGTCCAAGCGTCGAAATGGTATACCGATATTCCAGGCGGCGTTATTCACCAGCACATCGAGGCGGCCGTGTTGTTCTGCGATGCTGTCCATAAGTGCCTCGATGGCTTCGGCATCTCTTTGGTCTAGCTGGATAGCTTGGGAGCTGCCGCCTGCCTCGACAATGGCGTTAACGGTGTTCGCGGCGGCATCAGCGGCGCCCACGTAGGTGCCAATGACGTGATGGCCGCTGGCGCCTAGGGCTTGGGCGATGGCACTGCCGATATCGCCCGAGGCGCCAGTTACCAGTGCTACAGGTTGTGTCGTATTCATAGTCTTGTCTCCCAACTGTTTTTATTATTCCCGCCGCTTGGGCGGATGGAATTACCGCTTGGTTCCCCAATGAACCAAAGTGTGGGCTAAATCGTGCCGTTGGGCTATTTCTGCAAACTGCGGTTTTTTTGTTTTGTGGCTGGGGCTGAGCTAGGGTTTTGACGCAATCTTCGTATGGAGCATCTATGTCCTCACCGCTGCCGCTAACCGATATTCGGGTAGTCGACCTTACTCAAGTATTCGCAGGACCCTATTGTACCTATCAGCTTGCCTTGCTCGGTGCTCAAGTCATCAAGGTCGAACCCCCCGGAGGCGAAATGACTCGGCGCGGGGGCGCCCTGCCGGAGCTGTCAAAACAGGGGCTAGGCCTCAGTTTTTGTACGCAAAATGCGGAAAAAGACTGTTTGGAAATGGACCTGAAGGATCCTGACCAAGTGGCCAAGGTGCTGGGGCTTGTGGCGACAGCCGACGTCTTTGTGCAGAACTTTCGACCTGGGGTTGCTCGGCGACTTGGGTTTGGTGAAGACGTTCTGGCCCGGGTAAACCCCCGCTTGGTCTATTGCTCCATCTCAGCTTATGGCGATGTGGGGCCTATCGGTCACCGGCCCGCCTATGATCATGTGGTGCAGGCCATGAGCGGTATCATGACCACCACTGGCACCGACGAGATGGGCCCTGTGAAAGTCGGAGCGCCCTACATCGACTATGCCACGGGTCTCAATGCAGCCTTTGCGGTCATGGCTGGATTGCGCCAACGGGATTTGACCGGAGAGTTTCAGCATGTGGATGTCAGCATGTTGGACACTGCCCTGACCATGATGGCTAACAATACGGTGACGGTGGCCACCACCGGTGCCGACCTGCCAAAGCTAGGAAACGAGGCGGCCAGTCGAGCGCCGTCCTCGGGGTGCTTCCAGGCTAGCTGTGGCGGATTGTTCATGTTGGCGGCAAATAACGAGCGCCAATTTTCAGCCTTGTGCGGAGTCTTAGGTCATCCCGAGTGGGTCGACGATCCGCGCTGGGCTAACCCAGTGGTACGAAGCCAGCACCAAGACGAGTTGCGCTCGCTCTTTGTGGCCCTGTTTGCGACCAAGAGCGCTGCTGAATGGGAAGTCATATTAGATGCCGCCGGCGTGCCGGCCAGCCGCGTGCGCAAACTAAGCGAAACCTTGGCTGAGGGGCAGCCTCAAGCACGAGAACTGCTGCACACGTTGGCGGTAGGAGAGCAGGGGACGCAAGTGGCCTTACCTAGCGTTGGCTTCAAGTTGAACGGTGAAAGTCCAAGGCCGACAAAGCCCCCACGACCGGTTGGTGCAGACAACTCGATCTGGTTGAAGAGCTAGGGCTCGCTTTGACCTTGGTTTCGTTGGTCTAGCGACCAACGTCCTGAAGCAGGCCCTGCGGCGAGGGCTAGCAGCCCGGCCATGATGGCCAGATTCTTCACAAAATTCTGGGTTTCGTGTTGTTGGCTTAGGCCTTCGTAAACATTCCAAAAGTCATGCATGAAGAGGTTGATGACCAAGGTCATCCCCGCCAACATCAATGCGGTGGCACGAATCTGCCAGCCGGCGATTAGAGCAGCGCCACCGCCGAGTTGCAGCACAATGGTAATGGGCAGGAGGGCTGCAACTGCTGGAACACCATGCACCTCCATGTATTGGATCGTGCCTTCGAAACCGGTGATTTTGGAAATGCCGGGCAGTAAAAAATACAGGCCGAGCAAGATACGTCCGGTGACGCCGATCAGTGGTTGTATGGGCGCAAGTCGGTTTTCCATGGTGGTTCCCTTAATTAGGTCGCAAAGGTTCTAGCCTACTTCCAGCCGGCCCGGTCATAGACCCGAACCGCTTCAGCTTGGCGCTGGCCTAGAACGACGGCATTGATCTGATCCTCTTTGTACTCTCCGAGCTTGGCAACGGGGCCAGAGGCAGGGCCGACGATGGGGTACTCATTATTGCCTTCAGCAAAAAGCCTCTGGGCAAAGTCACTGGTCAGGTATTCTAAGAACCGAACCGCGTTGTCCTTATTCGGAGCGTAGCGGGTGATGCCCGCACCGCTGATGTTGACGTGGGCCCCTCGGTCCTGCTGATTTGGGAAGATTACCGTGAGCGCATTGCTGATGGCGTTTTTTGCTGGATCATTAGAGCCGATGAGCCGCCCAAGGTAGTAGGTATTGGCCACGGTAACCGCACACTCCCCGGATGCTACCGCCTTGAGCTGAGCGGTGTCGTTGCCCTGTGGTTTGCGCGCGAAGTTGGCGACCACGCCTGTCGCCCAGGCTTCGGCACTGTTTTCATCGCTGGCTTCAATGATGGAACTCATCAACGACAGATTGTAGATGTTGGATGAACTGCGCATACACACTGAACCGGTGAGTGCCGGGTGAGCAAGGTCCTCATAGCGGGTGACCGGTATTGGTAGTCCTGCGGCTTTGTTAACGGCGATTACTCGTACCCGCTTTGAAAGACCAAACCACAGCTTGTTCGGATCCTGTAAATTTGCTGGAACGCGGTTCGCCAGTACTTCGCTTTGAGTTGGCTGGAAAACGCCTCGCTGGCTGGCGCGCCAGAGCCGCCCGGCATCAACGGTAATCAGCATGTCGGCAGGGCTGAATTCGCCCTCATTTGTGATCCGTTCAATCAGCGCGTCACTCTTACCTTCAATCAGATTGACCTTGATACCCGTTTGCCGAGTGAACTCCTCGTACAGGGCTATATCGGTGTCATAGTGTCTGGCGGAATAAACATTAACGACCTCTTCGGCGGTGGCCGCCCGGGGTAAGCTGAAACTCATCATCAGGCAAAGACAGAGCGCTAGGCGTGAGGGTAAGCGATAGCGTGAGTGCTGTTGGGGGCGTGAGCGCATGGCAGGCCTTAAATGAGAATGATTATCAATTATAGGCGGTCGCCTGCGCGTTGGTAAAGCTAAGATTCACTGGCGTCCCCGTCACGAAATTTTGTTCTGTGTCTGATGGCAAGTTCACTCGCAGCTGTGCATTTCCTTTTCGGATCAGGCCGGACCAGTGTTGGCCATCGAATCGAATGTCCTCTAACGAGCACTGGCCTTGGTTGTAGCTGACCACAATATCGCTGCTGCGCAGGCCTAAGGATATTTCTTGGGCGTCAACTTTTTCCGGTGGATTTCTCACGTTCTGCCAAGGCAGATCTCCAAAATCGGTGACAATCTGGTCACCTCGAATCACGCCCTTTATGGTTTGCAAACCGGCGATAGTCTCTGCCACGAATGGATGGGTGGGGTTTTGCCAAAGTTCGTATGGGGTGCCTATTTGCACCGGAACACCATCGCTGAGCACCAAAATTTTGTCCGCCATAGCCATGGCTTCTTCTGGGTCGTGGGTGACCATGATCGTTGTCGTGGCTGAAGATCTCAGGCGTCCTCTGGCATCTTCCCGCAGCTGACGCCGCAGTGGCGTGTCCACGCTGGCAAAGGGTTCATCCAGCAGCATGATCCCCGGCTTGGTCGCCAAGGCTCTGATCAGGGCGATGCGCTGTTGCTGGCCGCCGGACAAGGTGTGCGGATAGCGTTGGGCTAAATTCGAGAGTCCAACGCTTGCTAGTTGGTCGGCCACTTCTTGGTTGCGGGTTGCCGGGTCTAGGTGATCGAGACCGAAGCCGACGTTTTCAGCAATGGTCAAATGCGGAAACAGCGCATGGTCTTGAAAGACCAAACCTACCGGTCGCTGCTCTGGCGGCGGGCAGTGGTTTGGCGCAGCCATCAGCTGCCCATCGAAAAACAGCTCACCCTGCTGCAGTGGCTCGAGTCCTGCGATGATTCTGAGCAGCGTGCTCTTACCGCTGCCAGAGGCCCCGATGATGCAAAGAATTTCGCCCACCTCAAGAGCGAGGGAAATGCCGGTCAGCACGCGATGATGACCAAAGCGGTGGCTGATGTCCTTTAATTGTATGCTCATACAAGATATGCCGTTTGTTTAAACCAGATAGTGCCCGATGATTCCGCCCAAGCCCAAGCCCAAGCCCAAGCCCAAGCCCAAGCCCAAGCCCAAGCCCAAGTTTCGTTTTGCGCCGGGTCGCTATTGATGACTGCTTTTATGATCGCTTTATCTGTCTGCTGGCACGTTGGGTCGGTATAGTGCTGCGATGTTATCTAAGCGCTCCAATTCTATCGTTTGGCCCTTGGGAGCACTACTGATCGCGGTGCCGGTGTGTCTTCCAATCTTTACGCTGATTTTCTCGGCCTTCGCTCCCGAGAGCGAAAGCTGGACGCACCTGCGTGAGACAGTACTCACCGATTATTTGATCAATACGTTTTTTCTGATGGTACTGGTTGCCTTGCTTGCGGGTTCTATGGGTGTGCTGACTGCATGGCTAACCGTTCGCTATGAATTTCCGTTACGGCGCTGGCTGGTGCCCGCTCTCGCGTTGCCGCTGGCCGCCCCGGCCTACGTGGTCGGATACGTCTACGCGGACCTGCTGGAATTTTCTGGACCTTTGCAAAGTCAGTTGCGAGAAATGCTACATCTGGCTCCGGATACAGCGGTATTGCCCAATGTGCGTAGTCTCCCGGGGGCGGCAATCGTCATCAGTTTGGTGTTATACCCCTATGTGTATTTGATGGCTCGTGGTAGCTTTGTGCAACAATCCAGCGCGCTGCATGAGGCGGCTCGCACCCTAGGCGCTACGGGCTCCCGGCTGTTTACCCGCATTGCTTTGCCGGTGGCATGGCCAGCGGTTGCAGGAGGTTTGGCCTTAGTGCTGATGGAAACCGTCGCCGATTATGGCGTAGTAGAACACTACGGAGTGCCAACCCTGACTACGGGAATATTCCGTACTTGGTTTGCTATGGGGGAATCTGCTGCTGCTCTGCAGTTGGCGGGCTGGCTCTTTATTGTTGTGTGCCTTTTGGTTCTGGGGGAGCACTTCGCTCGCCGTGGGCAGCATTTTAACCCCTTGGGTCGTCAGGCTGAGTCTCAACGACAGGTGCCGGGCCTTGGGAAGGGCTGGGTCTTTAGTCTGGCCTGCCTGTTGCCGGTGTTTTTCGGGTTGTTGGTGCCGGTGATTGCTCTCGTTGTTATGAGCGCCTCCCAAACCGGTGAGGCCCAGATTTCAGTTCTCGCTGAACTCATTGGAAACAGCGTATGGGTGGCTGGTGTGGCGGCCTGCTTATGCGCTGGCTTTGCGCTTTGGCTTGCCTATGCCGAGCGCTTGAATTCTGGTGTGCTGATGAAGATAGGCGTTCGAGTGGCCACTTTAGGTTACGCGGTGCCAGGTTTGGTGCTGGCCGTGGCATTAATGGTACCGCTGACGACCTTTGATAAGGCGCTGGCGGTGCTGCTTCGGGATCAGCTGGGTTGGCAGCCGGGATTGCTGATTACTGGAAGCATCGCTTCTCTCGTCATCGTTTACGTGGCGCGATTTTTGACGGTAGCCTTCAATAGCACTCAGGCAGGGTTGGTTCAAGTGCACCCGCAGCTTGATGCCGCGGCGCGAAGTCTGGGGGCGACGCCAAAGCGAGTTTTGGGGCGCATCCACTGGCCGCTGTTGCGGCCCGCAGTATTTATTGGTTTTCTGTTGGTCTTCATCGACGTGATGAAAGAGCTGCCAGCTACGCTGATATTGCGTCCGTTTAACTTCGAGACCTTGGCTACCTGGGTTTATCGATTTGCGTCGGACGAGCGATTAATCGAAGCGGCTCCTGCGGCGCTGCTGATTGTATTGGTCAGCTTGGTTCCAACCATTTTTCTTGTTCAAGCTCGGGTAACGAATAGCACCAAAGATTAACTTTTGGCTAACACTTGGTTTTTTGGTGTCCAATTTTAGAGGAAGTAAAGTTCTGAGCCGTCGCAAAAGAGTTGCCTAGGCCGAGATGTTGAAACCCAGAATCAGACAGAATACGCCGTTGGTGTTCGCCTTCGAGGGAAAATATCAGGTCTACAGCCCTTCCCTGGAAGAAGCGTGTGTTCGTTTCGAAAATGAAGAGATCTCTATATCCGGTGGCGTCTTGACGATAAAAAAAGGCATGCGTTGGCGGTCCTTTACCATGGCAAGCCATAACCTTTTGGTGTTCGTTGGTTTAAGCCCGCTAGGAGAGCTGTCTTTTGGGCTGCCTTATGGTGTGCCTACCTCTACCAAAGCGTCCATGCTCAACCACCAGTTGATTCTCCATCGCAAAGATCTTGGGTTGTCCCGACGTCAGGTTGCGCAGATTTTTGTGGATGATCTATGTAGAGCCGGTTACCCCGGGGCCCGATTCGTTGGGATTGTGGCTCGTTGCTTCATGCCGCGTCGCGGTTGGCAGGTTCGAGGCTAGAAATACCTTTCACTCACCCTTCACGATCAGAGCTGTAGTTTCTCGATCCCTGCACTCGTGTGCCTCACTGCGACACCTCGAAGTATTTTGGCCAAGCATTCCAAGGCGTTTTTGCCGCAAAAAATCTGTGCGACCTGCTCAAAGCCCTTCGCGTGGCGAAAAAAGTGGTCTCGTGATTGGGACCAAGTTCTGTACTGCTCGGAGCGCTGTCGGCGCAACAAAAACCGCAGCGAGGAGGCGGAGGGACAGCATGCCTGAAGGTCCTGAGATCCGCCGGGTGGCAACCCGGATTCACAAGGTGCTGGCCGGTCGCGAAGCCGAACAGGTCACGTTCACCCAACCGGCTGTGGTGGGTTTTGGCCCAAAGCTTTCCGGTCAGCAAGTCGAATGGGTCAGCAGCCGCGGCAAGGCCCTGCTCACGCACTTCGAGGGTGGCCTGACGGTTTATAGCCATAACCAACTCTACGGTCGATGGTATGTGACCCGACGGGACAACCCGCCAAAGACCAATCGGACGCTGCGGCTAGCCATTCACACTCAAACCCACAGTGCACTGCTTTACAGTGCCTCAGACATCGAAGTGCTGACCCCAGAAGAGTTGCCCCTGCAAAAGTATCTGGTACGGCTAGGGCCCGATGCCTTGGACGACCACGTGGTTTGGCGCGACGTGTTACGGCGGCTTGAAGACAGAAAATTCTCTGGGCGCTCTTTGGCGGCTCTGTATCTGGATCAGGGCTTTGTGGCGGGTATTGGCAACTACCTGCGCACGGAAATTTTATTTAACGCCAAGGTTAATCCCTTTGATCGCCCCAAGGATTTGTCTAGAAAGCAGAAGGGGGAGTTGGCGCGAAACACCTTGGAACTTACTCGTCAGGCTTATCGTACATCCGGTGTGACCAATACGGCAGGGCGCGTCAAAAAGCTTCAGTCTCAGGGTCTAACGCGTCGGCGTTACCGGTTTCTCGCCTTCGATCGGGAGCGAGAACCTTGCTATCACTGTGGTGACACGATTGAGCGCATTGAGGTAAGCGGCCGTCGTATCTACCTGTGCCGAAGCTGCCAACCAAGGCTTCGTTGTGGGTCAGACAACTTTACTAACAAGGAGTCGTCGTGAATCAAGGCGCAGTGTTTTTGATTCTGGGTAATCAACTCTTTCCAACTACCTACCTCGAACAAGCTGGCGTGAAACAGGTGGTGATGATAGAGGATCGTTTCCTGTGCCAACACTTTGCCTACCACCAGCAAAAATTGGTGTTGGTGCTTGCTGCCATGCGTGTCTACGCCCAGCAATTGCAAGCGCAAGGTTTTGAATTGACCTACATCCCTCTAGACGAGCCGGCAACGGCCCCCAGTGCGGAGGACTTCCTGAAAAAGCTTGAGGCCGTCGTGTCTTCGCTTGGTTCCACCGAGCTAGTTCGTTTTGAAGTGGAAGGTAAGGTGATGGAGCGCCGTATAGTTGCCCTTGCCAGTGAGTTGGGCCTAGCTGAGCGGGTGCTGCCTTCTCCGATGTTTTTGTGTTCCCGACAAGAGTTCGCCAGTTTCCTGCAGGGTAAAAAGAAACCTCAAATGGCAGGGTTTTATAAGCTTCAGCGTACTCGCTTAAACCTGCTGATGGAGGGGGACGGCAGTCCTAAGGGTGGGCGCTGGAGCTTTGATGAAGACAACCGTAAGAAATTACCGAAAGATGTTCAGCCACCCGCCTTACCGTTGGCAGAGATACACCCAGTGGTGGATGAGGTACAGCAATTGGTGCAAAAGCAGTTTGGCCATCATCCGGGTTCGGTAGAAGATTTTTGGTGGCCCGTAACCCGGCAGGGGGCGCTGGTCTGGCTTGAGGACTTTTTGCTGCAGCGTTTGGCCCAATTTGGCCCCTTTGAGGATGCCATCAGCCAACGGTCGAGAACGGTCTTTCACAGTGCTCTGAGTCCCCTGATGAATTTGGGTCTGATCACACCCTCGGAAATCGTTGAGCGAACTGTTGCCTTTGCAGAGGAAAATAATACCCCCATGCAAAGTGTTGAGGGCTTTGTGCGTCAAGTGATCGGCTGGCGAGAATTTGTACGGGGTATTCACCAGAACTATGGGGCCAAGCAACGCGATACCAATTTTTGGAAACATCAGAGTAAGTTAACGGACGCTTGGTACTCGGGCCAGACGGGGATCGATCCCTTGGACGCGGCCATTGTCGAAGCCCTAGATTTCGGATGGTCCCATCACATACCCCGTCTTATGGTGGTGGCCAATTTGATGACCTTGTGTGAAATAACACCCAGAGATGCCCATCGCTGGTTTATGGAGATGTACGTGGACTCCTCTTCTTGGGTGATGGGGCCCAACGTCTACGGTATGGGGATTTTCAGCGATGGGGGCATATTCGCCACCAAGCCTTACATTTGCGGATCTAACTACTTACTGAAAATGAGCGACTACAAAAAAGGTCCGTGGTGCGATGTCGTGGACGGCTTGTATTGGCGCTTCATTTCCAACAATCGAGAGTTCTTTGCCTCGAATCCTCGTCTCGCGTTAATGCCCAAAGCCTTGGATAGACTCAAGCCCGAACGAAGGGAACATATTTTCGCTGCTGCCGAATCATTTTTGTCTATCCACACCAGTTAGGCGCTAATCGCGCTAAACTGAGCTCATGACAAAACCTTTAACATTTTCGGCTCTAGCCCTGCGACCAGAACTGCTTCAGCGCATTGAGAGTATGAACTTTGCTCATATGACACCGGTGCAAGCCGAGGCCCTGCCACCGGCCCTTGCGGGTAAGGATGTGGTGGCCCGAGCCAGCACAGGCAGCGGTAAAACCGCGGCCTTTGCACTCGCCTCCTTGCAGCGACTGGAGAATACCCGGTTTCACGTGCAGTCCTTGGTCCTGTGTCCGACCCGTGAACTGGCAGAACAGGTGGCCACCAGTTTCCGTGAACTGGCAAAACATCTGCCGAATACCAAGGTGGTTACCCTCTGTGGCGGGGTCGCCATCGGCCCCCAAATTGGATCGCTCCAGCACAGCGCCCACATTGTGGTGGGCACCCCGGGGCGGGTGTTGAAGCATCTGCAAAAGGGAACTCTGCACCTGCATGGCCTAGATATTCTGGTGCTGGATGAGGCGGATCGCATGCTGGATATGGGCTTTGCCGATGAGATTGATGCCATTTTGAGCTATTTACCAGAACCCCGACAAAATTTGCTGTTTTCGGCCACCTACCCTAACGAGGTCGCCGACGTGGTTGCCGCTTTATGCCCGGACGCCGTTCCCATTGACGTGACCGAGTCGGAAATTGCGCCATCAATCTCCGAGTATTGGTGTCATGCGCCGTCCAGTCGCCAACAAAGGGATCGGGTGGAGGTGCTGGCTAAGGGACTGCATCGCTGGGGCGGCAAGTTGAACTTGGTTTTCTGCAACACCAAAGTCCAGTGTGCCGAGGTTAGCCAGCAGTTGGGTAGCCTAGGCTGCAGCGCCGTGGCCCTGCACGGCGACATGGAGCAGCCAGAGCGCAGTCGAACTTTGATTCGCTTTGCCAACGGCAGTGCCAATGTTCTTGTTGCAACAGATGTGGCTGCTCGAGGATTGGATATTGATGATGTGGATGCGGTGTTCAATTTCGAGCTTCCTCACCAAGGGGAGGTTTATGTTCATCGCATTGGACGTACCGCCCGAGGGGGCAAAACCGGCGTGGCACTAAGCTTGGTGTCCGAACGGGAGATGTCGCGTTTGCGAAACATGGAGGCCGAACGGGGTGATGGGCCCATGCAGCTCTGGCGAGAGGACGACGGAGTTGCTCAGACTTTCCTGCCTGAGCCCGAGGTCTATACCTTAGAAATCAGCGGCGGACGAAAACACAAGCTGCGTCCGGGAGACATTCTTGGTGCGCTGACAGCATCTCAAGAACTGACCGCCGGCGCCGTGGGCAAAATCGATATTATGCCCATGATCAGTTACGTGGCCATCGCCAAAGACTACGCGGGTATGGCTCAGTCCTTAATTAATCGCGGCAAGATCAAGGGTCGTCAGTACCGAGCTAGAGGCCTAGGCTAGAGTTAACTGATACCCCTGTCTGGCCGACCCTTGTTGGGCTGACGTTTGCGCCGTCGAGGCGGGCGCGTGCCTCCTTCGATGCCCTTGGTGTTGGCGTATTTTCGTCGGCCGTTACTCTGTCGCTGATCGGCAAAGGGATCAACGTTGGCGTTGCTGACACCGGGTCGATTGCCATTTACCTCTGGCTTTTCTTCTCTATTTTCGGGTTCAGCACGATTGCCTCGTATGGTATTCCCATTGACCTGCTTCTTGGCGTCACCTGATGGTTTGCGGCGGCGTGAGCGCTGACGCCGGTTACCAGTCTCGCTATCCGGTGTGTTGGCACGAGGGCCATTAGGGCCAGATTTTTTCCGCGGAGCTTGAGTTTGTCCTTGATCCGTTTTGATTTCCGGCAGTTCGATGTCCAATTTGACTGGTTGAAGCTCGATCTTTGTCAGCCGCTGAATAGCCTTCAAGCGGCTGATCTCTGCAGCGTCCACCAGTGCCCAAGCCACGCCCCCGGCGCCGGCTCGGGCCGTTCGACCGATGCGATGCACATAACTTTCTGGTTCGTGGGGTAATTCATAGTTGATGACATGAGAAACTTCGCGGATATCGATACCTCTAGCCGCGATGTCTGTGGCGACCAGTACCCAAGCATCACCAGACTTGAAGTTTTCTAAAGCGCGCTGGCGCGCTGCTTGGGTTTTGTTGCCGTGAATCACCTCAGCTACGAAGCCGGAAGCATTGAGCTGTCGAGCAACTTTGTTCGCACCGTGTTTGGTTCGGGTGAAAACGATGGCGCGCACGACGCTTTGATCCCGAAGTAAATGCTCCAGCACAGGTCGTTTGTGTTGGGTTGCCGTGTGAATCACCCGCTGGTCGATTTTAGCCACTGTGACTTCTTCCGGTGACACGTCAATATGAACCGGATCCCGCAGGATTTCTTTGGCGAGCTTGTTGATTTCTTGAGGCATGGTTGCGGAAAACAGCAAGGTCTGTCGTTCTGTTGGCAGGGCACTAATAATGCGTCGAACATCGGGAATGAAGCCCATATCCAGTAGGCGATCGCATTCATCTAGCACGAGAAATCGTGTCTCGCTCAGGCTGACATGGCCTTGGTTCATCAGATCCAGCAGCCGCCCTGGAGCCGCTACAAGAATGTCCACGCCGCCCCGGAGCTTCTTGACCTGGGGGTTTTGGTTTACGCCGCCGATAACGCAGACGTAGTTCATGTTGCTGTCACCGCCTAAGCGCTCCAATTCACTATGAATTTGCAGCGCCAGTTCTCGGGTGGGCGCCAAAATCAGCGCGCGTGGATGGCGTGGCTTGGCTCGCATTTCAGCCTTGTTGAGAGCTGCTGCGGCTACCAAATTTTGCAGCAGCGGCAGCCCGAAGGCGGCGGTTTTACCGGTGCCGGTTTGGGCAATACCTAAGATGTCTTTCGTGGCCAAGACGTGGGGGATGGCCTCACGTTGAATATCGCTGGGTTCGGTGAACCCTAACGCCGTCACAGTTTCACAATAGCTATCGTGAAGTCCTAATGTCGCAAATGCTCCATCGCTCATATGTCGTCCTTGTTTCGCCCGTCGCGCTCGTGCTCGGGCGATTTGTGGTTGTATGCGCTCTGCAGCTTGCAGGGTGTCGGCTCCATAGGCCGATCACTGTCTGAATCGAAGGCTTACAGCGCAAATTCAATGATTTTGCTGCCATGGCCATAGGTCATGACTAAACTGTATGGACGCTTCGTAAATCCGACGGCGCGGTTTGCATCAGTAGTTCAAGCAAACTCTCGCACCGTGAGGTGGGGTAGGCTTGTCAGGAGACCCAGTCTCCTATCTTCCAGTGCTCTCTAAATTCCTCTGCTTTGACTGCAAAGCAGGTGTTATAGAGGTGGCGCAGACTGACGCTCATCAACAGGGGAGTCAAGTCTTTGGGGCAAATTAATGGATGACCTTGAAGCTGGAGCAGTTAAGGTGCCGGAAACCCGGTGCATCGATGCACTCTGACAATAGAACTTTGTAGGCGTTTTTTGATCCGCCAGGATTTAAACTAAACACAACAGTATCACCCTTAGGTTAGGAGGACCGATTGAATAGCAGGTTCATCACGGATGCCGTGCGCTGCATTGTCCTTGTTGTGTTGCTGGGCGGATGCAGTGATTCTGAGTTTGTTGCCGATGACTATCTTTACCTCGGTGACCTTTACGACGTTACCATTCGCAGAGATGTGCGCGGTGTGCCCCATGTCTTGGGGGTATCCAACAAAGATGCAGCCTTTGGCTTTGGTTATGCTCAAGCGGAGGACAATTGGCAGCTAATTGAGGATGCCATTCCCGTTTACCGGGGTAACAGCGGGTTGTTTGTCGGCCAGGACGGCGCGGCTACAGATTACTTGGTGCATTGGCTGGGGCTTTGGGAGACCTTGGAGCAGAATTACCGCTGGGATCTAAGTCCCCAAATGCGCGCCTACGTGGAAGCCTATGCGGACGGACTGAACTTCTATGCATCAACTCATCCCGATGCCGTCGATACCAGCGTGCTGCCCATTACCGGCCAAGATATTGTGGCGGGGTTTATGGTGCGGCACTTGCTGTTCTACGGATTCCAAAACACCGTCCAGGAATTGTTGGCGGATGAAAGGCAGAGAACGATCAGCAAGGTGATTCGGCCAACAGAGCCGAAAGCTTTGGATTTACCCCAATCGGAACCGCTGATAGAAGAGCCCGACGTTTTAAAACAGCCGCCGCCGGAAATCATGATGATGGGCGTGCCCATCGGCTCCAATGCGTTTGCCATTGCACCGAAGATTTCTGATGAAGCCATGACCCGCTTGGCCATCAACTCCCATCAACCCACCACAGGTCCAGTGGCCTGGTACGAGGCCCATATTAAGAGCGCTGAAGGTCTGAATGTGATGGGCGGCGTGTTCCCGGGTAGTCCGGTGATTCACGTGGGTTTTACCGAGAATTTAGCGTGGGCGGCAACGGTAAATAATCCGGATCTAGTGGATGTTTATGTGCTGGATATCAATCCCGATAACGACAGCCAATACCGGCTGGACGGGCGGTGGCAGGACTTAGAGGTCAAGGATGTTGAGCTTAAGTTGAGGCTTTGGGGCTTTCTTCCCTGGACAGTGACTCGAGAGAGCCTGCGATCGGTGCACGGTCCGGTGCTGCGCACAGATCACGGCACTTACGCCGTGCGCTATGCCGGCATGGGTGAACTGCGCCAAGTGGAGCAGTGGTACCGAATGAATCTTGCGACGGACTTTTTAGATTGGAAAGAGGCTATGCGCATGATGTCCTTTGCCAGTTTTAACTTCGTTTACGCGGACAGGCAGGGCAACATTATGTACCTGCATAACTCCCTAACGCCCAAGCGCGACATTCGTTATGACTGGTCACAATATCTGCCTGGCGACGACTCCAGTTTGATCTGGAAAGAGCATCTTGGCTTTTCCCAGCTACCCCAAGTGGTAAATCCGGATAGTGGCTTTGTCTTAAGCGCGAATCAGACGCCGTTTAACGTCACCGCTGGTGATGACAACCCCAAAGAAAGCGCTTTCATCCCAGAGCATGGGTTTCAGCAGGATATGACTAACCGTGCCCAACGGGGCTTGGAGCTGTTCCAGCAGTATGGACCTACCATCAGTGCCGAAGAGTTTTCTGCTATCAAACACGACAAATTCTATTCGCCGAATACTGATTACGTTGCCTATGTCCAAAGGGTAGTGGATCAAGAAGTGACCGACCCCTTGCTGGTGCAGGCACAAGGCGTGTTAGCGGGGTGGAATCTGGGAACTGATTTGGCGAATAGCGGGGCTGCCTTGGGAACCTGTTTTTTGCGAGGGGCCGTGGAGGCCAAGGATATGGCTTCAGAGGATAGTGATGCCTTGGTCGCCATACTAGAAACCTGCGCACAGAATTTGCAGCAGGCGTTTGGACAATTGGATCCTGAATGGGGCCGAGTAAACCGACATGTCAGGGGCGAAGTGAACTTACCCATCGCCGGCGGACCGGATATCTTGCGTGCCGTCTACGGCAGTGGTTTAGAAGAGGACGGTTTTTTAACCAATGTCGCTGGGGACGGGCTATATTATTTGGTCGCTTGGGACCCAAGCGGACAGCTATCAGTGCAGGGGGTGCACCAGTACGGTAGCGCAACGCTGGATCATGCCTCGCCCCATTTCGCAGACCAAGCGGCAGACTTTGTAAATGAGGTTCTACATCCACCACTGTTCGAAGAAGCCGCTCTTCAGGAAAACCTGTTGAGGGCCTACCGCCCCGGCGAGGAACTGCCGATCTCGAACTAAGACTCAGGCAAGGTAGCAGTTGCCAGCGACGGCCGTTGGTCACCCAGCCTGTGCGCGAACCGCTTTTTACTGGCGATATAAGGAGTACGTCATGCCCGCAATCCTACCGAAAGCACCTCAAGGTCAGACCCTGACGGGATCGCCGTTGGAATCCGAGACACCCCTCATCGTGCACATTGACTTCAAAAGTCCCTATGCCTACTTGGCGGTAGAGCCCACACGCCGGATGCTGGCGGAAGAGGGTTTGTTGGCCGACTGGCGGCCCTTTGTTCTGAATATCGGTAGCTATTTAGGCACTGCGAAATTGGCCAAGGATGGCAAAGTGGAAAAACAAAACCGCAGCCAAGAACAGTGGTCAGGCGTGAAGTACGCCTACTTTGACTGTCGTCGGTACGCCAATCTCGCGGACCAAACCATTCGAGGCACGGTAAAGATCTGGGATACCAACTTGCCGGCTATTGGTATGTGGTGGCTGAAGTCGCACGAAAGCTTAGCCCAACAAAACGATCCCAAAGGCCTGCTGCAGCGCTACATCGATGCGGTCTATACACCCTTTTGGCGTCGAGAATTTGATGCCGAGGACATTGAGGCCGTTGTTGGCGCCCTCCAGCAAATCGGCGCGCCATTGGAAGGGTTCAGAGAATTCGCCGAATCTCAGGGTAGTACCTTTAACCAACAGTATCAGGAAGATGCCTTTGCCAGTGGCGTCTACGGTGTGCCCACATATGTACTGCCCGGCCAGGCTGATGAAACTGGCACTCCTAGCAGGTTTTTTGGACGTGAACATCTCCCGCGCATTCGCTGGGCCCTGACCGGGGCCAAAGGATCTGGGCCGGATGTTGCCTACGATATAGCCTCTTCGGTTTCTCCAGCATCCCTAGAGAAGTGCGCTACCCAGCCCGGTGTCGCGCAGACAAAGCAGTTGGACATTTACTTCGATTTTAAGAGCCCTAACAGCTACTTGGCGCTGGCTGGGTTGCTGGCTTTGAAAGAAGATGGGGCCACTCTGCAATGGCACCCATTTGACCACAAGCCATTAAACCGCCCCGCAGCGCCGATGGAAAATGAAGACCGAGGCACCATGCATCGGCGAATTCGTGGCGAGTACGTTGTAGCAGATATCCAGCGCTACGCGCCTCACGGGCTTGGGGACATCCATCGCAACACGGATTGCAACCTTGCCAATATGGGATTGCTATGGCTTGTGAAACAGGCACCCGCCCAGGTTGAAGTCTATATTGAGGCTGTATTTAAGGTCCTGTGGCTAGAAGATCTGGATATAACGAAAGCACCATTGATCCGCGACTTGTTGGCTCAAGTAGCAGGGCCGGACTTTGATTCAAATGAGTGGAGCAACTTTTTGGCGGGGGAGGGTGAAACAGCGCTAGCCAACGCAAAAGCCCATGCCGCGGCCGCAGGGGCCTCCTACGCACCCACCATGAAACTTGGCGATGAGCCTTTCCAGGGACGTGCTCAGTTGCCTCTGGTAAGGGCTCGGCTTTCAGCCGGCATTTGAACTGGGCAGGATTTCTGGCGCGAAACGGCTGTCCTGTCAGGCGCCGAGGTTGACAGGACACCGAAGCCTCGGTCAGCATCCCCCGCCCGCCGGCTAGCATCTAGGCAGTGGGCGGTTTAATTGAAACTTCATCCGACGTGAGAAACTGAATGAAAACGC
>JAYOVN010000010.1:0-52319 GCA_038151515.1 Gammaproteobacteria bacterium
CAACGAAAACCTCATCGTAGAGCTTTACTCTAAGTAATTTTCATTTCGCCGATCACGGCGTTTGTGGGAGACAATGTATGTCACAGCTGGTTAACGATTTTCTGACACCGCAACAAATTGAAGTTCAATCTGATAGCCCGTTTCGAGCCAAGGTAACCCTTGAACCCTTAGA
Source organism: Gammaproteobacteria bacterium (assembly GCA_038151515.1). Classification (GTDB taxonomy): domain Bacteria; phylum Pseudomonadota; class Gammaproteobacteria; order Pseudomonadales; family Azotimanducaceae; genus UBA4421. The sequence goes on from JAYOVN010000010.1 coordinate 173, forward strand.
GCGCGGTTTCGGCCACACGTTGGGGAATACCCTACGCCGGATTTTGCTGTCCTCGATGCCTGGCTGTGCCATCACCGAAGTTCAAATCGACGGCGTGCTGCACGAGTACAGCACCATGGAGGGTGTTCAAGAAGATGTCATCGACATTTTGCTGAATCTCAAAGACATCAGCATCATCATGCACAACCAAGATGAAGGCGTTATTACCCTGAGCAAGGACGGCTCAGGGGCCGTAGTCGCTGGTGATTTTCAGCTGACCGAAGACATCGAAATAGCCAACCCCGATCATGTGGTTTGCAACTTGAACGACAAAGGTTCAATTCGCATCGAAGCACGAGTTACCCGGGGGCGAGGCTACGTGCCGGTGGATTCTCAGGCTGAAGAAGAAGATGAAACCCGCTCTATCGGGACTCTGCGGTTGGACGCTTCATACAGCCCCATGCGCCGAGTGTCTTACAGTGTAGAGAGCACGCGTGTTGAACAACGCACGGACCTAGACAAGCTGATTCTAGATCTGGAGACCAATGGCACCATTGATCCAGAAGAGTCTATCCGTCGAGCAGCGACGATTTTGCAGCACCAGTTGGCGGTATTCGTTGATCTGGATAACGAAAAAGAGCAGGTAGTTGAAGAGAAGGAAGACGAAGTTGATCCGATCTTGATCCGTCCGGTGGATGATCTTGAATTGACCGTCCGTTCAGCGAACTGTCTGAAGGCCGAGAACATATACTACATCGGTGACCTAATTCAGCGCACCGAAGTAGAACTGCTCAAAACGCCGAACTTGGGTAAGAAGTCTTTGACCGAAATCAAAGATGTCTTAGCGTCCAGAGGATTGGCCTTGGGTATGCGTATCGAAAATTGGCCGCCCGCTAATTTGCACGGCGGACGACTGTAGCCACCCAGCGCTAAGTCGGGGCATTTAAGAACAGGAATAGTGCGTTGTGAAACGCAAACACTAGTGACAGGAACGAATCATGCGTCATCGAAAGAGCGGCAGACAGCTCAATAGAAACAGTTCTCATCGCAAGGCGATGTTCAGCAACATGGCTGCCTCATTAATAGAGAGCGAAGTGATCAAAACGACGCTGCCCAAGGCGAAAGAGCTGCGGCGCGTTGTAGAACCGCTGATTACCTTAGCGAAGGAAGATTCAGTAGCGAACAGACGTCTCGCGTTTGCCCGAACCCGAAGCAAGGCTGCGGTTGGCAAGCTGTTCTCCGAGTTCGGTCCTCGCTACCAAGACCGCCCCGGTGGTTATACGCGTATCCTCAAGTGTGGCTTCCGCACGGGTGATGCCGCGCCGATGGCCTACATAGAGTTGGTAGATCGCCCAATGGCGAGCGAAGAGCTGGAAGATGATTTTGCCAGTGCCCAAGCATTGCCAGCGGAAGAGGCGGTGGAAACAGCACCAGCCAGCGAAGATGCTGCAGCAGCAGAAGAAACCGTAGCGACAGAGGAAGCGGCTGAAACCAGTGCCGACGCATCTACAGACTCAGCCACCGCAGAACAGGCTGATGATGCTGCTGAACAAAAAGAAGAAGAGAAAAAAGACGGCTAACGCATTATGAATACAAGCTTTCACCCAACGCCTCGTACGCTTATGGGCCCCGGTCCTTCGGATGTCCACCCTCGAGTACTTGGCGCTATGGGTAAAGCCACCATTGGTCACTTGGACCCAGAGTTCGTTGGCTTGATGGAAGACATCAAAGACTTGATGCGCTACACCTTTCGTACCTCCAACGCCCTAACGCTTCCCCTGTCGGCTCCAGGCTCTGCAGCCATGGAAGCGTCCTTTGCCAATCTCCTGGAGCCCGGCGATAAAGCCATCGTTTGTATCAATGGCGTGTTTGGCATGCGTATGGCCGAAAACGTGCGCCGCATGGGCGGAAACCTGGTTACTGTCGAAGACGAATGGGGTACCCAGGTAGACCCCGAAAAACTTCAAGCGGCGCTGCAAGAACACCCGGACGCAAAAATCGTCGCCTTTGTTCACGCTGAAACGTCCACCGGCGTGTGTTCTGACGTAAAAACACTTTGCGCTCTCGCCAAAGAACACGGATGCCTGACCATTGTGGATTCGGTAACAGGGCTTGCCGGTGTTCCACTGGAAGTGGACGAGTGGCAGGTCGATGTAGCTTATTCCGGCACCCAAAAGTGTTTGTCTGCTCCTCCCGGCATTAGTTTGATTACCTTTAGCCAAGCGGCGGCGGATCGCGTGAAGTCTCGCAATACCTCAGTACAAAGCTGGTTCTTGGATCTGTCTTTGTTAATGGCTTATTGGGAAGGCGAAGGCGGAGGTCGTACCTATCACCACACAGCGCCGGTAAACGCCATGTATGGTCTGCACGAAGCGTTGCTAATGGTAAAAGAGCAAGGACTCGAAGCTTCATGGGCCAAGCATCGAACCATGCACACCGCGCTGCATGAAAGCCTGACAGGGCTGGGCCTCGAGTTTGTGGTGGACTCAGCCTACCGGCTACCCCAACTGAATTTGGTTAAGGCACCGGAAGGCGTAGACGAGGCCGCTGTGCGGAAGCAACTGCTCCAAGAATTTAATCTAGAGATCGGTGCGGGCTTAGGCGCGTTTGCCGGCAAAGTATGGCGTATCGGTCTGATGGGCTATTCAGCCCGTCAGGAGAACGTTCAGTTGTGCACCAGCGCCTTGCGAGCGTGTTTGCCCTAACGAAGCCGCCGGAGCCAATTGGCCAAGGCCGGGCAGAAAACCGGTGCGGCTAAGGGCCCTCATGTCGCCCAGATAGCTAGGACAAGACGTCTTTTAAGAACCTGCCTGTGTGCGACTTTTTGATCTTGGCTACCTGTTCTGGCGTTCCCGTTGCGATGATTTCGCCGCCACCCGACCCACCTTCCGGTCCCAAATCGATGATCCAATCCGCAGTCTTAACCACGTCAAGATTGTGCTCAATCACGACGATGGTATTGCCATCGTCTCTTAGCCGGTGAAGCACTTCCAACAGCTGGGCGATGTCGTGGAAATGCAGCCCTGTGGTGGGTTCGTCCAGTATGTACAGGGTGCTGCCGGTGTCGCGCTTTGACAATTCTCGAGACAGCTTGATGCGCTGGGCTTCCCCTCCGGACAGGGTGGTCGCCGATTGCCCCAGCCGAATGTAAGACAAACCAACGTCCTTAAGCGTTTCCAGCTTGCGGGCCAACATGGGCACCGGCGCGAAGAACTCGGCGGCGTCTTCCACCGTCATCTCCAGCACCTCAGTGATGTTCTTGCCCTTGTAGCGAATGTCCAAGGTCTCGCGGTTGTAGCGTTTTCCGGCACAGGTATCGCAAGGCACGTAGATGTCCGGCAAAAAGTGCATTTCTACCTTGATGAGACCATCACCTTGACAGGCCTCGCAACGACCGCCCTTGACGTTGAAGCTGAAACGACCGGGCTTGTAGCCCCGGGCACGGGCTTCTGGAACCTGAGCAAAAAGCTCGCGAATGGGGGTAAACAAACCTGTGTACGTGGCCGGATTTGAGCGCGGGGTTCGGCCGATAGGGCTCTGGTCAATGTCTACTACTTTGTCTAAATGCTGCAAGCCGTCAATGGCGTCGTAGGGGCGCGGCTTCAAAGTGGTCGCTTTGTTCAGTGCAGTAGCGGCTATGGGATACAGCGTGTGATTGATCAGAGTGGACTTGCCTGAGCCTGAAACACCGGTAATGCAGGTCAGCAGTCCACAAGGAATACTGAGGCTAACGTTGTTCAGGTTGTTGCCGCTGGCACCGGTAAGGTTCAGCATTTTTTCGGCGTTCGGTTCAAACCGTTTGGCTGGCACCGCAATCTGCCGAGCGCCGCTTAGGTATTGACCCGTGATCGACTTCTTGTTTTTCAAAATATCGTCGTAGCTGCCCGCCGCCACAACCGAGCCGCCGTGAACACCGGCGCCGGGGCCAATATCGATGAGGTAGTCGGCCTTGCGCATGGCCTCCTCATCATGCTCTACCACCAGAACTGTATTACCTAGGTCGCGCAGATGCTCGAGGGTTTTAAGCAGCCGCTCGTTGTCACGCTGATGCAGCCCTATGGAGGGTTCATCCAGAATGTACATAACGCCCACCAGTCCAGCGCCAATTTGGCTCGCTAATCGAATGCGCTGGGCTTCGCCACCAGACAGGGTCTCAGCGCTGCGATCCAAGGTCAGGTAGTTGAGTCCGACATCCACCAGAAACTGCAGTCGCGCTTGAATTTCCTTGAGAATTTTGTCCGCAATGGTGGCTTTCTGGCCCTTGAGTTTTAATTCTTGGAAGTGCGCTAGTGTTTGCGACACAGACTGGGCAGTGATTTCCGGCAGGTTGGAGGCGCCTACAAATACATGGCGCGACTCTTCCCGCAAGCGGGTGCCGGAACAACTCGGGCAGTGGGTTACACGCATGAACTTCTGCAGATTCTCTCGCACCATGGAGGACTCTGTTTCACGAAAGCGCCGGGCCATATTTGGCAGCACGCCTTCGAATCGGTGCGTCCGCTTGATGACGTCGCCGCGATCGTTGACGTAGCTAAAATCGATACGCTGACGGCCGCTGCCGTTGAGAATGACATCCCGGTGTTTTTTGCTGATCTTGCGAAAGGGCACTTCCACATCGAAGTCGTAGTGCTCGGCTATGGAGTTCAGCATATGAAAGTAATACACATTGCGGCGATCCCAGCCTCGGATTGCGCCTTCCGCCAACGTGAGTTCCTCATCCGCGACCACCAACTCCGGGTCGAAAAACTGGGTAACACCCAAGCCGTCACAACCCACGCAGGCCCCTGCTGGGTTGTTAAACGAAAACATCCTAGGTTCCAGTTCGGCAATAGAGTAGCCGCAGGTAGGACACGCGAAGCGCGCGCTGAAAATGCTCGGGGGTAACTCGTCATCGTCCATGTCGATGACGTGGGCGACCCCATCAGAGAGGTTGAGGGCGGTCTCGAAGCTTTCGGCTAAACGCTGCTTAATGTCGTCCTTCACCCGAACCCTGTCTACGACGGCCTCAATAGAGTGTTTTTTGTTCTTGTCCAAGGCGGGAGCGTCATCAAGGTCGACGATCAGACCATTGATGCGCGCGCGCACAAACCCGTTACCAATTAATTCTTGAAAAACGTGCAGGTGCTCTCCCTTGCGCTCGCTAACCACCGGTGCAAGCACCATGATGCGCTGGTCTGCCATGTTCTCAACCACTTGATCCACCATCTGGCTCACTGTTTGAGCGTCCAAGGGCAGGTCGTGAGTGGGACAGCGAGGCTCGCCCACCCGGGCGTACAGTAGCCGCAAGTAGTCGTAAATTTCGGTAATGGTTCCAACCGTTGAGCGTGGGTTGTGGGACGTGGACTTTTGTTCAATGGAAATCGCAGGAGACAGGCCCTCGATCAGATCCACATCAGGCTTTTCCATCATAGAGAGAAACTGCCGAGCGTAGGCAGACAGGGATTCCACATAGCGTCTTTGGCCCTCGGCGTAGAGCGTGTCGAAGGCAAGAGAGGATTTTCCAGAGCCAGAAAGGCCGGTGATAATCACCAGCTTGTCACGAGGTATATTGAGATCAATGTCTTTGAGGTTGTGGGTGCGGGCACCGCGTACGGCAATGGTATCCAAGGTCTTGGGTACTCGTGACTAGAGGGCAGGCAAGATAGCGTGATCCTTGTTAGGCGGCAAGCAATAGGCAGGCCGTGGGCAACCCATGTACCCTTACTAGCGCACAGAACTACCCTGATTTTCTCCGCAATTGGGCAGTGAGCAGGGGCCTACAGTCAGCCATGCACTTTTCTGATTGGGTGACTGCCGGCTTTGATCTACACTGGACGCCGAAAACTACTGTTCGGAGAATGGAATGGCGAGAGGCATCAACAAAGTTATGCTTATTGGTAACCTGGGTCGTGACCCAGAAACCCGATATGCACAAAATGGCAGCGCGGTGACTCGCTTCAGTGTGGCCACCTCAGAGAGTTGGAAAGACCGCACCAGTGGTGAGCAACAGGAGCGTACCGAATGGCACAACGTGGTGTGCTTTGCGCGTTTGGCAGAAATTGCTGGTGAGTATCTTCGTAAAGGCTCAAAGGTCTACATTGAAGGCAGCCTGCGTACCTCAAGCTGGGAGGCCAATGGCGAGAAGAAGTACCGCACCGAAATTAATGCCCGAGAACTGCAAATGCTCGACAGTCGCGGCAGCATGGGTGAGGGTGGCTTTGGTGGCGGAGCGCCCAGCGGTGGTATGGGCGGTGCTCAAGGCCAAAGCGATGGCTTTGGCGGTGCACCAAGCGGTTTTGACGCGCCTCAAACAGCAGGGCCAGCTGGCGGTGGAAGCAAACTGTCCGACGATGACTTTGAGGATGACATTCCGTTTTAGTTCGGCAGCCTCAATCGCATCAAATTGTCTTTTTGGGTCTGGGTTTCAAAAGCCAACAAAGACAAAAAGGCAGAGGCCCAGCGCCAGCCGGTAGAGCACGTATGGGGTCATGCCGTAGCGATCCAGTAAGCGAATAAAGAAGTGAATGCTGGCGTAGGCCGCCACGAACGCAATGATTGCGCCAGCCAACAGAGGCCAGAACTCCGGGGAGTTTTGGTCGTCTGCCAAATCCATTGTTAGCAGCAGTTGGGCACCGGCGATGGTAGGAATCGATAGCAGGAACGAAAATCGAGCCGAAGTCACTCGGCCCAGACCCAAGAGCAGTGCCACGGTAATAGTTATCCCAGAACGCGATGTGCCCGGTATCAGTGCCAACGTTTGAGCAATGCCAATCCATGCTGCATCGGACCACCGAATACTTGCTCGTTGGCCCGGCTCTCGATCCGCGTACCACAGGATCAAGGCAAATAGCATAGTTGTCGTGGCGATGATGGGCACGGTTCTCAAGTGGGCTTCAACCAAGTCCTTGGTGGCGAAGCCCACCAGCAGGATAGGCAAGGTGGCCAAGGCCAGTTTCAGCAGCAGATCAAGGTCTGTATCCATTCTCTGCCCAGACGAAAAAAGGCCTGACCAACCGTTGGTTCGAATGAACATCGGTGCTCGGCCAGCGGCGGATAACAGGTTAAGTAGATCGGTGCGGAAATACGCTAAAACCGCGATCAGTGTGCCAAAGTGGACGGCAACGTCGAAGGCTAGTCCTTGATCCGGCCACTGGGTAAGTTGGGCGGGCAAGACCAGGTGGGCTGAACTGGAAACTGGCAGGAACTCGGTTAAGCCTTGGATAAGACTCAATAAAATGATTTGTATCCAATCCATCAGAAATCCTGTCAGCATGGAAGACCGGGCCAATCAGCCGGCCAGAATCATAGCACTAGCGAGAGTCCAATGACCGACGAAAAAGAGGCTACCAGCGCCCAAGGTGAAAACGTGCAGGCGCGAACGATCCCACTATTCCCGCTGCGAACGGTGCTGTTTCCCGGCGGCACCCTACCCTTGCGGATCTTCGAGCCGCGGTATGTCGACATGATCCGCTGGTGTATGAGGGAAGCCTCGGTTTTTGGCGTGGTGTTGCTCAAGGAAGGGTCAGATGTGCTGGATGCCTCCGCGACGGCAGACGCGCCCAGCATTTTTTCTGTCGGGACCGAAGCGCAGATCATCGACTTTGATCAAGCCGATAACGGTCTTCTTGGTATCGTCGCCCGAGGTGGCGAAAAATTTAGTGTCCTAAACTGTGAGGTAGAACCTGACGGTTTGTTGCGTGGGCAGGTTCAAAGGTTGGCAGAGCCTGCCGCGCCGATTGCCGAGGATTATCAACCGCTGCTAGATGTCCTCAATGACCTGCTGGCGCACCCGCTCATTCAAGAGTTAAACCCTCAGACGGATATGAGCGAAGACCGCTCGGTTAGCCATCGACTAGCAGATTTGTTGCCTATCGCGCCGGAACTAAAACAGGTCTTTCTGGAAATGGCAGACCCTCAAGAGCGCTTGGTACAGCTACAGCGGGTGGTTAAGCAACTGGCCAGTTAGAGCCTTGAGCCGTCGACGCTCCAAGCGTATTTTTCTGAGGGAATGTTGGGAGCGGCCCCGGAATATCCCTATACTATCGCCATGACTAACATTACTTCCTATATCGCCGAGGTGGGACGCAGTGCCAGAGCAGCGTCACGCATCATCGGCAGCGCCAGCTCCGCCAGCAAGTCTGAAGCGTTGAAGCAAATAGCCCAAGCCGTCGATGCAGCCCGTGACGCCATTAAGGTTGAGAATGCCAAAGACATGGCGGCGGCCGAGAGCAATGGCATAGACCAACCCCTAATCGACCGGCTTATGCTGAATGACAAAGGCATCGATCAGATGATCGAAGGTATTTTGCAGGTGGAATCCTTGAAGGATCCCGTTGGCGAGATGAGCGACTTCAGCTACCGCCCGACGGGGATTCAGATCGGCAAAATGCGCGTGCCTCTTGGGGTTATCGCCATGATTTACGAGTCCCGTCCCAATGTGACGGTAGATGCCGCCAGTCTTTCACTGAAGTCTGGCAATGCCTGTATTCTGCGCGGTGGCTCTGAAGCCTTCCACTCCAACCAAGCCATTGCGGCTTGCGTTACCCAAGGCTTAGAAGCCGCTGGTTTACCGGGAACCATCGTGCAGCTGCTCAATACCACCGACCGCTCGGCGGTTGGCGAGTTGTTGAAGCAAGATGAGTTCATTGACGTGATCGTGCCACGTGGCGGTAAAGGTCTTATCGAGCGCATCAGCGCCGAGTCGCGCATCCCCGTGATCAAACACCTAGATGGCATTTGTCACGTTTATATCGATGATGAAGCCGAACCCGACATGGCGGTCGCCATCGCTTTTAATTCCAAGGCAGAAAAGCTTGCGGTTTGTAATGCTCTAGAAACCCTGTTGATCCACCAAGATATCGCCCAAGTCGTGCTGCCCCGGCTGGCGGCTAAATACCAAGAGGCTGGCATAGAACTTAGGGGCTGCGCGCGCGCCCAAGAACTGGTTCCTATGACTGCGGCCAGCGAAGCGGATTGGGCCGAGGAGTACCTAGGTCCTATACTGGCCGTTCGCGTCGTGGACGGTTTGGATCAAGGTATTGAGCATATTAATCAATACGGTTCTCAGCATACGGACGTCATCGTAACCGAGAACTACAGTAAATCCCGGGCATTTATCGCCCAAGTGGATTCCGCATCGGTGATGGTGAATGCTTCGACCCAATTTGCAGACGGTTTTGAGTACGGTTTGGGTGCAGAGGTGGGTATTTCGACGGACAAAATCCATGCACGAGGTCCGGTAGGCCTTGAGGGTTTGACGTCCCAAAAGTACGTGGTTTTCGGTTCTGGTGAAATCCGTCATCGGTAAGAGTGTCAGTCGGCCGGTGTCTGACGCCGCAACTAGGATTGGTCAACACCGGGTGTGTATATGGTTGGCCGACGGTGAGTGGTTTGGAGGTTGCGGCGTATGAGGCTTGGCCTCTACGGCGGCACCTTCGACCCAGTGCATCGGGGTCATATCCACGCCGCACTTTCGGTTCACCAATACCTGTCGTTAAGCGAAGTCCGTATGATCCTAGCCGCTAGGCCAGATCACAGAGATCAGCCACATACGCCAAATGTCCATCGTTGGGAAATGTTGAGGCTCGCCTGTGCGGACCACGCGGAGTTAGAGGCCGACGCCACTGAGTTAGAGCGCCCGGGAAAGTCCTATGCCATCGACACCTTATGCAGCTTTCGCCGGCGCTATCCCCAGACTCAGCTGTGTTGGATTCTTGGTATGGATTCCTATGCCACATTGCCCAGCTGGCATCGTTGGCGCGATCTTCTGGAATTTGGGCACCTTGTGGTCTTAGAACGGCCCGGCCACGTAGTTTCAGTGGAGCCAGCATTGAGAGAATTTGAAAGCGCTCACCGAGCCCAGTCTGTGGGAGAAGCGCTCGCCGGGCGCATCGTATTTGTGCCAACGTCCATGCTGACGGTATCAGCCTCACAGATAAGGTGTCTGCGCAAAACCGGCGCAGCCCCAGAGCATTTGTTAGATCACAAAGTGTGGTCCTATATAAACCAGCATCAGCTTTACGTTGGTCAGGAGGAATGACTTGAAAACGAGCGAACTACGAGACCACATCGTTGCAGCGCTGGAAGATATGAAGGGCGTCAACATTGTGACGCTGGACGTCGCAGCGTTAACGCCAATGACCGATTACATGGTGATGGTCACCGGAACATCCAACCGCCATGTCAAAGCGCTGGTGGATACGGCCAACGAGTCAGCCAAGGCCATTGGTGTTCAGCCTTTGGGCATCGAGGGGCGTGAAAGTTACGACTGGGTTTTGGTGGATCTCGCCGATGTGATCGTCCATGTGATGAACGAGGAGGCCAGAGGTTTTTACGAACTGGAGCGACTCTGGTCCGATCTCGATAACGGCGATGAAGAGACTCAGGGCGGCACAGCAGAGGTGCTTGATTCTCAGGTAGGCGTCGGGTCGGAAATAGACGGCTAACGGCTAGGCCGTGAATTGCCAATGAAGCTGCGTATCATATCTGTTGGAACCAAGTGTCCGGGGTGGGTGCGGCAAGGTTTTGACGAGTACGCTAAACGCATGCCCAGAGAAATGCCGTTAAGCTTGCTGGAAATCCCAGCGCCTCGACACCATCAGGACAGCAACAAGGTCGACGAGGTTGAAGGGAAGAAGATTGCGGAAAAGATCGGTCCCGGCGACTGGGTGGTGGCATTAGACGAGCATGGCAAGTCCTTTGACAGCAAGACCCTGGCGCAGGCGTTGGACGGATGGCGTGACCTTGGGAAAGATGTGGTGTTCTTGATTGGTGGTGCCAATGGCCTGAGCGAGACGTTATTGCATCGAGCCAACCAGCGTATATCGTTGTCCGCCCTGACCTTTCCCCACTACCTCGTTCGGGTGCTCATAGCCGAAGCCCTCTATCGAGCGCACAGCATTAGTATCGGCCACCCGTATCACCGAGATTGATTTCCACAAAAACTCCATATTGTTATCAAAATCACGGGTTTAATATCACGCAGGACGCTAAATGGTAAAAGGCCATAACAAACGGGAAAGGCTTTGGCAGTTGAACTAGAAATCAAGGATCAGAACCGAGAAGTCGAGTTGTTCGTTGGACGGGCGACGACGCTATTTGTTTTGGTCGTTTTACTGCTTGGGGTGCTCGTGCTGCGTTTTTTAGACCTGCAGTTCTGGGAGCATGACACCTACAAGAGTCGCTCCGATAAAAATCGGACACAGGTACAAACGCTGGCTCCGGCTCGCGGCATGATCTTCGACCGCAATGGCCAACTGCTGGCAGACAACCAAAATGCAGCTTCATTGGCCCTTGTGGCGGACCGGTTAGGCAATGTCAGGGACACCTTGAGTCTCCTGGTGAAACTGTTGGAACTGACGCCGGATCAAGAGGCGGAGATACACAAGCGCCTACAGAGCAACCGCCGTCCTGATGCCCCGCTGATTGTCGTTGAGTCCCTCACAGAGGCCCAAGTTGCTCGGTTAGCGGTGAATCGACATCAGCTATCGGGCGTCGATGTGATCAACCGATTGGTGCGTTTTTATCCCTATGGTGAGGTGGCAGCCCATGCGGTGGGCTCAGTGCGACGAATGACCGTTGACGACATGCTTGCTGTTGACCCGGTGCAATACAGCGCAACAACGTTTATTGGTAAACGTGGTGTCGAGGCGTTTTATGAACGGCGGTTGCACGGTGAGGTTGGCTACCAAAAGGTGGAAAGCGATGCCCATGGTCGGGTCAGACGCACCCTGGATGTGCAAAGCCCCAGCCCAGGAAAAGACTTGCACCTGCATCTGGATATCGAGTTGCAAAAGGCCAGTGTAGCAGCCCTTGGTGAGCGTCGCGGCGCTATCGTGGCAATTGACCCGCGCAGCGGCGGCATTCTTGCCTTAGTAAGCCAGCCGGCTTATGACCCGAATGTTTTTGTTTCAGGTATGACGGCCAGCGACTTTTCCGCCCTGAGCACCTCCGCCTACGTACCCCTCTTTAATCGGGCCGTTAACGGTCAGTACGCGCCGGGTTCCACCTTTAAGCCCATTGTTGGGTTGGCTGGGATTGGTGCCGGTGTGACAACTTGGGAGCAATCTATCGAGGACAGTGGAGCCTTTCAGCTACCGGGACAGGAGCGCGTTTATCGTGACTGGTCTTGGACTAAGGACAACTCCGGTGGCCAAGGCATGGTGGATATGCGCCGAGCCATTTATCGGTCTTCCAACGTATATTTTTATGATCTTGCGAGTCGAATGGAGATCGAAGATCTGGTGAGTTTCGCCGACGAATTTGGATTGGGGAAAAATCTTGTGGCGGATATCCCGTCCGCAAGTGTCGGCTTGTTGCCCGACCCAATCTGGAAGCAGGGTTTCAAAGATTTACCCTGGTATCCCGGAGATTCCGTCAACATGGGCATCGGTCAAGGTGACCTGCTGGTAACGCCCATGCAGATGGCTCTGGTGGCTTCGGTGATCGCGAATCGTGGCGGCTTGGTACCCCCTCGAATGGTCGCAAATACCGGGGAAGCGAAGGGCCAAGGTGGTGGTCAAGCCATCGCCCAAGCCGCACGCCAGATTGGTGCCGAATTCCTTAGTTCCGAAGACTGGGAAAAAATGGTGCGATCCATGGAGGATGTGGTGCACCGAGGTGATCAGGGCTTTCGAGGCAACGGTACGGCGTGGGCCTATATTGGCCGTGACATTGAGTATCGCATGGCCGGCAAGTCCGGTACCGCTCAGGTGGTAGAAATTCGTCAGGGTGAGGAGTACGAGGAAAACGAGCTTTCCGAGTTTGATCGGAAGCATGCGTGGTTTATTGCTTTCGCCCCTGTGGACAAGCCAACCATCGCGTTGGCCGTGCTGGTGGAAAATGGCGGTGGGGGCAGTTCGGTTGCAGCCCCGGTGGCTCGAGCCGTAGTGGATGCCCACATGAGCCTGCAACTTAGTCGAGGTGGCTCTCTGCAAGGCCTAGAGGTGGCTCGACGATGATGTTTGTTGCCCAGATGGTTCGTTGCGTTATCGATCTTGTCGGCTGCCAACTGGCGCTACCGAATCGGTATTTCAAAGTTCGAACTCGGAGCCTGTGGCAGTGAGCACCACAGATTTTCAGCGCTCCCTATCACCCTACGACCCAGCGGCAGCCCAGGTTCGACGATGGTATTTCCGTCTGCACATCGACCCAATACTGGTGACTCTTTTAACAATGGTTGTGCTCTACGGATTGGTGGTGCTGCGCAGTGCCGTAGACGGCAACGAAGCGCTTTTTGCCAATCAGGTACAGCGCCTTGGACTTGCCTACCTAGCCCTGGTGGTGGCCGCCCAGATTCCTCCGCATTTTTATCTGCGCTTAGCGCCGCTGTTCTATATTTTGGGGCTGATCTTTTTGCTGTTGGTGCTGTTTGTCGGCGTCACGGTCAAGGGCTCTCAGCGTTGGTTGGATATATCCGGAGTATTTCGGTTTCAACCCTCCGAATTAATGAAGCTGGCAGTGCCCATGGCGGTGGCTTGGTACCTCCAGCGTCGCACCTTGCCTCCGTCCCTCAAACATACCGGGATATGCTTAGCCATCATCGCGGTGCCATCGCTGCTCATCGGTCGTCAGCCGGATCTTGGAACCAGTATTTTAGTCTTTGGCGCAGGCTTTGCTGTGCTGCTTTTAGCCGGCCTGTCATGGCGCTGGGTCATTGGTGCGATGCTGGCTATATGCGCGGCGGCACCCTTGCTTTGGCAATTTGTGCTGGAGGGCTATCAGCGCCAGCGCATATTGACGCTATTTAATCCCGAGAGCGATCCGTTGGGTGCTGGGTGGAATATTATTCAGTCCACGACAGCGATTGGTTCCGGCGGACTTTTTGGTAAGGGGTTGTTTGAAGGAAGTCAGGGTTACTTGGATTTTTTGCCAGAGGCACGGACCGATTTCATTGTCGCTGTGATCGGGGAGGAGCTGGGTTTTACTGGCGTGGTATTTTTACTGACCATGTATCTGCTGATCATCGGGAGGGGGCTCTGGCTTGCGGCTCAAGCAGGGAGCACCTTCGGCCGATTGCTGGCAGGTGCCTTTGTTCTAACGTTCTTCATTTATCTTTTTGTCAATGTGGCCATGGTTAGCGGTATTTTGCCCGTAGTGGGAGTGCCTCTACCCTTGGTCAGTTACGGAGGCACGTCGGCTATTACCTTGATGGCGGGGTTTGGTGTCATCATGTCCGTACGTACTCATAAAGCTTGGTAAATTTTATGTTGAAACAGATCTCGAAGATCCCTTGCTCGGCAGGGCTGGGCTTACGCTGGGTAATGCCCTTTGTCCTAGCCGCTTCCTTAGCGTGGGGTGCGGCCTTGGTCCCCGCTGCCGTGGCTCAAGACTCGTACTTGCCCAGAGACGAAGTGCAAGCCTACATCGAAGAGCTTGTTGCCGATCATGGATTTTCTCGTCTGGCTCTGGAGCAGGTGTTCTCTCAAGCCCAAAAACAAGACCGCATTATTGAGCTGATGTCCCGGCCTGCGGAACGTCGTCTTGTCTGGCATGAGTATCGAAAGATCTTAGTGGACGAACCCCGAATCAGTCAGGGAGTGACCTTCTGGCAAGAAAATCTGGCAGCCCTTCAGCGGGCGGAGCAAGAGTATGGTGTAGCCCCAGAGATCATCGTCGCCATCATCGGTGTCGAGACGCGCTATGGCCGGGTGACCGGTAATTTTGGCGTAGTCGATGCCCTAAGCACCTTGGCTTTTGACTATCCGCCCAGAGCAGCCTTCTTTCGTGGCCAACTGACCGAACATTTGTTGCTGGCTCGGGAAGAGGGCAAAAATCCGCTCAGCTTGAAGGGTTCTTATGCCGGTGCCATGGGCTATGGCCAGTTCATTCCCTCAAGTTATCGCAGCTTTGCCGTAGACTTTGACGGTGACGGTGTGCGGGATATCTGGACTAATAAAGTTGATGCCATTGGCAGCGTCGCGAACTATTTTGCACGTCACGGCTGGAGCGGCCAAGGTGAGGTGGTGGAAGCAGTGACGGTGAATGAAGAAACCGCTGAGTTGATGTCCAAGGCCAACAGCGGGCTCCGACCCACTGAAACGGTGGCTTTCTGGCGAGAACAAGGGGTAAACATCAGCCCGGACCAACCAGATGACCGCAAAGCCACGCTGATGCGTATGCAGCAACCAGACAGTGCCGATTATTGGCTTGGTTATGATGATTTTTACGTTATCACTCGTTACAACCACAGTCGTCTTTATGCCATGGCGGTACATGAGCTGAGTCAGCTGATTGTGGATCGTCGGCGGAGTTTGTAGCTCAGGTGATCGATCATTTGTTGAAGGTACCCCAAGAATCCCTGCATCGACCCGTCCCAGCCAGAAAGTCACGGTTGGACCGGTTGCTCGTTTTCGTCATTTCTGGCTTCAAGCGGGTGCCAGTGTTTAACAGGTTTGCGCCCGCAGCTACCGCCCGTAGTGCCCTGATCCTTCTGGTGTTGATGGGTGCGTTGACGGGCTGTGTTGGCGTCCCCACTCAAGTGCCGACGGGTACAGGTCCTGACCGAGCGCCAAACCTTACAAAGAGCCAGCGTGATACCTTGGCCCAAGCGCCGGACCCGGTGGTGACCGCGTTGCCGAAAAGTAAAACAGGCAATCCTGAACAATACGAAGTCTGGGGCAAAACCTATCGTGTGTCCGATAGCGCGGATGGGTACCAAGCAGAGGGTATGGCTTCTTGGTACGGAGCGAAGTTCCATGGACGACGCACCTCCAGCGGCGAGGTATTCAATATGTACCAACTAACGGCCGCTCACCGTTCCCTGCCCATTCCCGTGTTTGCTCGGGTAACCAATTTGCAAAATGGCCGCAGCACCATTGTCAAAATCAACGATCGCGGCCCTTTCCATGAGAACCGCATCATCGATTTATCCTATGCGGCGGCGATTAAGCTCGGTTTTGAGAACGACGGCACCGCGAGGGTGCGGGTAGAGACGTTGACTCAATCGGAACAGCTAGCGCCCTCACAAGAGAATAACGATTCCCGTTACTACCATGCGGGCAGTTTCGAGACTGCAGAAGAGGCGCACAGGGCGCTGCAACAGATGCTTTCACTGGAAGCGGTGTCGGGGCAAGTCGTCGTACGTGCCTCAGGAGACTTTGCTTTGCGTTTTGGCCCCGTAAGTTCGTCCGCCAAGAGTGAACGGCTGCGTGCTTTACTGTTAACCCTCGATATTGGATTGCCCAAGCTGGTGCTTGGGCGCTAGTATTCCCGCTTTCCACAGGCGTCGTTTTTATGCTTCGAGTTTGTATCCCGCTTTCCGCACTTATGCTTTGGTCGTCTGTTCTCGCCGCGGCCAACACCATCCCGCTGCTACCAGCCCCCAAGTTACAGGCATCCTCCTATTTACTGATTGATTCGAAGACCCAAACTGTTATCGCCGAACATAACGCTGAGGAGCGCAACCCGCCTGCCAGCTTGACAAAGATCATGACGGGCTACGTGGTGGAAGAAGAAATCCGTCGTGGTCGTCTAGGGGTCGATGAGCCCGTACAGATCAGCGTAAATGCTTGGCGTACCGGGGGCTCAAAAATGTTCATCCGCGAGGGTACCAGCGTCACCGTCGCAGACTTGCTGAAGGGTGTGATCATCCAATCCGGCAACGATGCCAGTGTAGCTCTGGCAGAGCACATAGCCGGCGGCGAAGACGCTTTTGCTGATCTTATGAACCAACAGGCGAGTTTGTTGGGGCTTGAGGATACCCAGTTTCGCAACGCTACCGGGCTGCCCGATGAACAACACTACAGTACTGCCAAAGATCTAGCGCTGCTAACTCGAGCACTGATCGAAAATCACCCAGAGCAGTATCGCCTGTACTCAGAGAAAAGCTTCACGTTCAATAATATCGAACAGCCCAACCGTAATCGGTTGTTGTGGCGTGACCGCTCGGTGGACGGCGTTAAGACCGGTTATACCAACGCGGCGGGCTATTGTCTGGTTGCCTCTGCTGAACGCAACGGCATGCGTTTGATTAGTGTTGTGCTGGGTACCGACAGTGATGAAGCGCGTATGCGCGAGAGCCAAAAACTGTTGTCCTACGGCTTCCGAAATTTCGAAACCAAGACGCTTTACGCTCAGGGCCAAGCACTGCAAGAACAGCCAATTTACTATGGGGCCGTTGACGCCATCCGCCTAGGGGTTGCTGAGGACGTGGTGCTGACTTTCCCAAAGGGCTATTACCAGGACATCGAAGCCTCCATAACGGTTCCCGAGTACTTTGAAGCGCCGGTGCGCAAGGGCGAGGTTCTGGGCACTATGGAACTGAGACTGGGCGGCAAGAGCCTGTACTCAGGCAGCGTGGTTGCGCTGGCTTCGGTGGAGGAAGCTGGCGTGTTCTCCCGACTAGGAGATTATATTTACCTGCTCTTTGATCAGTCGACTGCCGATGAGTAACGAGCCGGTCATTGAATTTCCCTGTCGCTATCCCATAAAAATCATCGTGGCGACCGGGAGCGATCACACAGCTTCTGTGATCGAGATTGTTAGGCGCCACTCCCCCAAGGTTTCACCGGATGATATTGGTAGCCGCCACAGCCGCGGAGAGAAATTTGTTTCTCTGCGCGTCAACTTGTGGGCCGAAAGCGAAGAGCACCTGCGCAGCCTCTATGATGAGCTATTGGCTCACGATGCGGTTAGGATCATTCTCTAGATCGACAGTTCTCCATAACCGCGAATCTTATTCGTATGACCACTTGGCCGATGATGGAAGCCTGCCATGACAGACCAGATCATTACTCAAAGCGACACCTTGGTCAGGGATTTAGGACAAACCAAGTATGAGCATGTCCTTGATGCGATGCAGCAGTTCACCCAGCTACGAGATCATCAGCAGGCCGACCAGATTTGGCTGACTGAGCACTTGCCGGTGTTTACCCAAGGTCAGGCCGGAAAGTCCGAGCACCTTCTGGCCCCGGCAGGTGTGCCGGTGGTGCAGTCCGACCGGGGAGGACAGGTGACCTATCACGGCCCGGGTCAAATCACAGCCTATCTGCTATTGGACCTGCGTCGAAAAAAAATGGGTGTTCGAGACTTGGTCACGGGCATCGAGAATGCGATTCAGCAGGTGCTGCAACAAAACAGTATTACCGGCGAGCTTCGGCCCAAGGCGCCGGGAGTTTATGTTGGCTCGCAAAAAATAGCCCAGCTAGGATTGCGGGTGCGAAGAGGTTGCTGCTATCACGGCCTTAGCTTGAACGTCGACATGGACCTTGAGCCTTTTAGCCGTATCAATCCCTGCGGTTTGACGGATATCACCACGACGGATATGGCGGCCTTTGGCCCGGTCAACATGGGTGTGGTGAAAAACCAGCTGCTTCAGGCACTTTCTCACGCGCTTGCACTGACGCTGACTAACCACATATCGGGCAGTCAGGATCCTTAGTCAGGGTAATTCGTTGCCACTCACCGTATTTGCCGTCGAAAAATAAAACAGTGCCCACGAGGCTCGAACCAGTGCCGGTAAGGTGCTTGATGGCTTCTAGCGCCTGCATACTGCCAATGACACCAACCAGCGGAGCGATGACACCGTTCTCTGCGCAATTCAGGGCGGCATCGCCATCTATTTCCGGATAGAGGCATCGGTAACAGGGCGACCTAGGCTGCGCTGGATCAAAGACGCTGACTTGGCCCTCCCAGCGAATGGCAGCGCCGCTGACTAAGGGCTTGCCGGCCTGCCAGCAAGCTGCGTTAAGACCATAACGGCTGTCGGCGTTATCTGTGGCATCCAGCACAATGTCAGCCTCGGCGATTTGCTCAGACAGTTCAGGTTCGGCTAGTCGGTGACCGATGGACATGACCTTTATTGCTGGGTTCAAGGCACGAGCCGCTGCAGCGGCAGAAGTCGCCTTGTTGACGCCTAGGTCTGCTTCGCCGTGGGCGATTTGTCGCTGTAGGTTTGACGAGTCCACGCCATCATCGTCCACGATGGTCAGGGTACCGATACCTGCGGCGGCTAGGTAAAGAGCGATGGGGGAGCCCAGGCCGCCAGCTCCGATGAGCAATACGCTGGCGGACAGCAACTGTTCTTGGCCAGCAACGTCGAAGTCCGGCAACATAATTTGCCGACTGTAGCGCAGTAGTTCTTGGTCATTCATGGTTCGATTCTGCCCCATCTTTTTTTTGGCCCCAAGTGACCCTTTCATTGCCGCCCAAATCGCGGCAACTTGTGACGCCTTCAAAGCCGTTGTCCGCCAATAGCGCCCGGACCACCGCCCCCTGCTCGAAGCCGTGCTCCAGCAACAGATACCCGCCGGGATGAAGATAAGCTTCGCCATGGGCAGCAATATGCCTCAAGTCCGACAAGCCTCGGTCTTTGGCGACTAGGGCCATGCGCGGTTCAGCACCCAGCGTGGCCAGATGGGGGTCGAGGGGGTCAATGTAGGGCGGGTTAGCCGCGATGAGGTGGTAGCGCTGTTTGATATTGTTGAACCAATCGCTGTGGTGAAAGGTCACCGCAAGATTCAGTTTGCGGCTGTTGGCTGCCGCCACGTCTAGACTGTCGTAACTAAGGTCACAGGCATGGACATCGACATCGGGTCGCTCTGAGGCTATGGCCAGAGCGATGGCGCCACTGCCGGTGCCAAGGTCCAAAGCCGAGAGCGTGAGACCCGTCTCGGGCCGAGCAGAGTCGGGCTGTGGGGCGAGCTGGTCTAAGCACTCCAAAGCCTGTTCTACAAGGGTTTCCGTGTCCGGACGAGGTACTAAGACGCGCTCGTCAACCTGTAGGGTGAGGCCCCAAAATTCTTGTTCGCCGCACAAATAGGCCAGCGGTACATGAGTGTAGAGCTGTTGGCTCCAATTATTGAGTTGTTCACATTCGTTGGCGGTAAGCTGCCGTTCGGGATGGCTGAGCAGATAGGCACGGGAACAGTCTAAGACTTGGCACAGAGCGATCTCAAGATCGAAGCGGTTCAGGGTGGGGTGAGAGCCTAGCCAATGCTTCAGGGTCTCCGCCTGTGTCTCCTTAGCCACGGGAGAGTGCCACGCTAGCCATCGGCCAGGTGTTGGAGCAGATCCGCCTGATGCTCGCGAACCAAGGGCTCTACCACCGACGCGAGATCCCCTTCAATGACCTCGTCCAGCTTGTAAAGGGTGAGGTTGATGCGGTGGTCGGTCACCCGGCCTTGAGGAAAATTGTAGGTGCGGATCCGCTCGGAGCGGTCGCCGGAACCTACCAGTTGGCGACGGTTCGCCGCCTGCTCGTCCTGTTGTTTGGTTTGAGCGGCATCCAGTAGCCTAGCTTTGAGCAACGACATCGCTCGCGCCCGATTTTTGTGCTGAGACCGTTCATCTTGACACTCCACCACAGTGCCGGTGGGAATATGGGTTAGGCGGATGGCTGAATCGGTCTTGTTAACGTGCTGCCCACCGGCACCCGACGCTCGGTAGGTGTCCTCGCGGATGTCCTTTTTCTCAATGTCGATCTCACCAATTTCATCCACTTCGGGCATCACGGCCACCGTACAAGCCGAGGTGTGCACTCGACCCTGGGATTCGGTTTCCGGAACGCGCTGCACTCGATGCGCTCCAGACTCAAACTTCAACTGGCTGTAGACATCGCGTCCTTCAATACGCGTGATGATTTCTTTAAAGCCGCCGTGTTCGCCGGGGCGTTCGTTCATTACTTCCACCCGCCAGCCTTTGCTCTCGGCGAACTTGGTGTACATGCGGAACAGGTCGCCAGAAAAAATAGCGGCCTCATCTCCGCCGGTACCCGCACGGATTTCTAGGAACACGTTGCTCTGATCGTTGGGGTCTTTAGGCAGCAAAAGCGTTTGCAGTTCGTCGGTGAGCTTTGCCAACTGGTCCTTGCAGTCGGCAATATCTTGCTGGGCTAGCTCCCGCATCTCGGGGTCGTCCTCTTCCAGCAACTGCTCGTTGTCGGCGATGTCTTGCTCTAGCTGGGCGGCTCGTTGATAGCATCCCACCACGGGTTCGATCTCGGCGTATTCTTTCGACAACGCCGTGAAACGTTCTCGATCCGACATGACCTCCGCATCGGATAGTAAGGCGGCAACTTCTTCAAAGCGATCGCGCAGGCTCTCAAGTTTGGCCATCATGGAGTCGGTCAGTAACACTAGGATTCCTTGTCGTTGGCGTCGTCTCGGGAAGAGGCTGAGTGGATTAGGCCGTAGGTTTGCTGGATGAAATCCAGACGGTCTGATCGGCCATCCGCGCTGGCATCGCGAATGGCGGCAGTAGTCGGGTGAATTAACTTGTTGGTTAAAGAGGCAGCTAGCTGCTCTAGAGCCTGTTTCGGGTCGGCGCCGTTGGCCAAGGCTTTTAAACCGCGCTCCACCTCATTGTCACGCACCTGCATCGCCTGTTGACGGAAGCCCTGCAGTAAGCCGTTACCCTGAGCGATGCGGCGCTCGCGCCGATATTCTTCTGCGCCTTGGTCGACTAATGATTCTGCGCCGCTGGCCGCCACCAAGCGACGGGACTTGTTGACCTCAACAATCTGGGTCAGGTCGTCAATGGTGTACAGGTAAACGTCGGGTAGGTCACCGACCGCGGCTTCAATATCCCGGGGAACCGCAATATCCAGCATAAACATGGGTCGGCGTTTACGCTGGCGAATAGCCTGTTCGACGGTGCCCTTGCCAAGAACCGGGAGAGTGCTGGCTGTTGATGCAATAACCATGTCGAAGCCCGAAAGGACGTCGGCTACATCGGATAGTTGAATTGCGCTGGCATCCAGCTTGGCAGCTAAAGTGGTGGCGTTGGCTAGGGTGCGATTGGCGATGGTGAGATCAGTGACACCCTTGCCCCGCAAGTGTTCGCCCACCAAGGCGACGGTCTCGCCAGCGCCCAACAGCAAGGCCCGCTTGCTGGGTAAGTCGCTAAAGAGCTGGGCGGCTAAGGACACTGCGGCGTAGGCGACGGAAATTGGATTTCGTCCAATATCCGTTTGCGTGCGGATGTGTTTGGCCGTTTGCAGTGTCAGACGCGACAGCAGATTAAGCTCAGGGCCACTGGTGCCCTGGGTTCTGGCGAGCTCAAAAGCGGTTTTGATCTGACCCATGATCTGCGGCTCGCCCAGCATCTGGGAATCCAGTCCCGCGGCCACGCGCATGGAGTGCTTTGCCGCATCACCATCCCAGTATTGATAGCTGGCCCCTTGAAGTTCTTCAAAGGCAATGTCTCGGCGGTGGGACAACCAACTGCTAAGGTCGTCGGCACAGTCACTGTTGGCGGCACAGTAGAGTTCTGTGCGATTGCAGGTTGAGACAATGGCAACTTCGCTTATCTGTGGCAGGTCCTTTGTGAGGTCGTGCAGGGCTGTGCCCAGACTCTCCTCCGGAAATGCCACGCGCTCCCTCAGTTCCAGAGGGGCCGTGCGATAGTTAAGGCCGTATGCCAGTATGCTCATGAATCGCTTTGCGACAGAAAATTCAGGACGCGCATGATAACAGAAGTCACCGAAACGAAGCAGATGAACGTCTCAGGCAAAACCTGCCAGGGGGCGACCTAGCTTGGACGTATTCCCGGCCATTCGTATCGCCCTATTGGTTGTTATGGGGTTCGGTTTTCTGGGTGCTGGCGGCTGTGTCTCTCAGCCTCCCGCTTTAACTGCATCGTATGCTGTGAGTGGGAAGGCGGTGATCCGGTCGCCTCAGGGCGGGCAGCGCTTGAGCTTTCGCTGGCAGCAAACTCCGGTTGAATACCGTCTTTCGGTGTGGGGTGCATTGGGTGTGGGGCGGCTGCAGTTGTCGGGCACCGAGCAAGCCCTGTTGGTGTCGAGGGGTGGCCGTGACGCTATTACCGGGCCGGCAGCGCAGATGATGGAGCAGCACTTAGGTTGGTCTGTACCTCTTGAGGCCATGGGCTCGTGGCTTTTGGGTGAGCCGGCGAACACCTTGGCGCAAGACCTGGTTGTCACGGATGACCGGGGGCGAGTGACCCGCTTAAAACAAGGCAACTGGGAAATAGAGTTTTCCCAATACGAGTGGGTAAATGAATGGCGGCCAAAGCGTATGGATATCACAGGGGGCCAGATTTCCATGCGGGTGGTTTTGTCATTGCCCAAGCCAGTCATGGGGTTCTAGGCCACCGAGGACACCTACCTGTGCTGTGGGGAGGATTTCCCTAAACAGTGTAGTCGAAGGCCGAAAGTAGTTTGACACTGCGCGGCCCGATCAGGACAATAGCGCGCTCGAAAATCGTCACCCAAAGCGTAACGATAGATTTCGGATAAAGGCTGATAACGCTGTTTATCTGAGGTTTAGGTTGCGAAGCAGGCATGAGTAAAGTGCTGTTGCTAGGGGATAGATTAAGCTACCGGTTAGATGGGGTGTCGCCAAGCGGTAAGGCACCGGGTTTTGATCCCGGCATGCGCAGGTTCGAATCCTGCCACCCCAGCCATTTTAGGATGCTCTTCGAGCGCGTCGGCGTTTAGCCCGGCGAAAATAAAGGTTCCCTAGGAACATGCACATTCTGCCGAACTATCTTTGGGGGCATAAATGGCGAACTTAATGCTGTTTTCCGGCGACTCTAACGCGGCCCTGGCCAAGCGAGTGGCTGACCAACTTCACCTCGAACTTGGCAACATGAGCGTAGGTCGCTTCAGCGACGGTGAAGTGACGGTAGAAGTGCACGAAAACGTCCGGGGCAAGGATGTATTTTTGATGCAGTCCACCTGCGCACCCACCAACGATAACTTGATGGAGCTTCTGATCATGGCCGACGCCATGCATCGCGCTTCGGCCCAGCGGGTGACGGCAGTGGTGCCCTATTACGGCTACGCCAGACAAGATCGTCGGCCACGTTCGGCTCGGGTGGCCATCAGCGCTAAAGTCGTCGCTGACATGATTAGTACTGTGGGTATTGACCGAATTTTGACCGTCGACCTACACGCCGACCAAATTCAGGGTTTCTTCAATATACCCGTGGACAACATTTACGGCTCGCCAGTTTTGGTGGATCACATCTTGGCTCAGCGCTACGAAAATCCCATCGTGGTATCACCCGATGTTGGCGGTGTGGTGCGGGCCAGAGCCATCGCTAAGCAGATTGACGATTTAGATCTGGCCATCATCGACAAGCGCCGCCCTCAGGCAAATGTCACCAAGGTGATGAACGTCATCGGTGATGTTAAGGGCAAGACCTGCATTATGGTCGACGACATCGTCGATACCGCAGGCACACTGTGTACAGCAGCAGAGGCGTTGAAAGAAGAAGGTGCACAAGCCGTCGTGTGCTACATCACACACCCAGTATTTTCCGGTCCTGCCATAGAGCGCATCAGCAGTTCGCACATTGACCGGATGGTGGTGACGGATACGATTCCTTTGTCAGCCGCAGCGCAGAAATGCGAAAAAATTCACCAGCTGAGTCTGGACCGCTTGCTCGCCGAATCCATTCGTCGTGTGAGTAACGAAGAATCCATCAGCGCGATGTTTCGCTAGAAGCATCGAGCTTTCGGGTAGGGAATTCCTGAACTGGTCGCAAGTTCAGGACATTGTTTAAAACTTTGGAGAACGATCATGTCAGACACAATTGAACTGACTGCAGAGATCCGAACGACGGTAGGGAAGGGTGCGAGCCGCCGCCTACGACGTTTGGAAGATAAGGTGCCAGCCATTATTTATGGTGGCGTAGCCGATGCACAAATGCTGACCCTGTCAGCCAATGAACTGGGTAAGGCCATGCAATTTGAGGCCTTCTACTCGCAAATTCTAAACGTCACCATTGACGGCAAAACTGAGCAGGCCGTTGTGCGCGATTTGCAGCGTAACCCTGCCAACGAGCGCGTGCAGCACGTCGACTTTCAGCGCGTCAGCGCAGACCGGGAAATCAACGTTAACGTACCGCTGCACTTCATCAATGAAGAAAGCTGTGTTGGCGTGAAGATGCAGGGCGGCACGTTAACCCGCACCCTGACCGAAGTGGAAGTCTCCTGCTTGCCAGCGAATCTGCCAGAGTTTATCGAGGTAGACATGGCCGAGGTTGAATCTGGATCATCGGTTCACTTGAGCGATTTGGTCATCGGCGAAGGCGTGACTATCGTGGCGCTGACCTTCGGTGCAGATCGTGATATTCCAGTAGCCAGCGTAACCGCGAAACGCGGTGGTGGCGCCGCGGAAGACGATGAGGACGCTCCTGCAGAAGAAGCAGCGGCATCCGATGATGCTGCGGAAGACGCTGACAGCGAGTAGCGCGACTCGGTGCGACCATGTGTCCCTTGCCTTCATCGTAAATGAGTAAGGGACATCTGTGGCAACCGCACTGAAACTGATCGCTGGTTTGGGCAATCCCGGGCAGCAGTATGCGAAGACACGTCACAATGTCGGCGCAGACTGGGTCCGCGCCCTTGCCCAGCAGTTTCAAATCCCGCTGGCTTTAGACAGCAAGTTTAAAGCGGAAATAGGCCGCGGCGTGATTTTGGGTCAAGATGTGCGCCTGATGGTGCCGACAACCTTCATGAATAACAGCGGTGACGCCATTGGCGCAGTCGCCCATTTCTTTAAAATCCAGCCCGATGAAATACTCATTGCTCACGACGAAGTCGCCTTCGAGCCCGGTCAGGTTCGACTGAAGTCCGGTGGCGGTGAAAATGGGCACAACGGTCTGAAAAGTGTGCGCGCCCGACTGGGTAACCAAGAAGGCTACAACCGTTTACGCATTGGGGTAGGCCACCCGGGTAACAAGAACTTAGTGAACGTCTATTTGACTCAGCAAACACCCCCAGCTGCCGAACGGGAGGCCATCGAGGCCGCAGGAGAGCTGTCGATGAGTATTCTTGGCGACGTGCTCGCCGGTCGTTGGCAGAGCGCAATGACCGCCTTGCATACAGACGAAACACCGAAACAGTCCGAGCCATCGCCGGGTACTGCCCAAGATGCGCAAGCAAAGCCAAAAACAAGCTGAGGAGAAAAGCATGGGATTTAACTGCGGAATTGTCGGCCTGCCTAACGTTGGTAAAAGCACGTTATTCAATGCGTTAACCCAAGCCGGTATCGACGCAGAGAACTTTCCCTTTTGCACCATTGATCCAAATACGGGCATCGTGCCTGTGCCAGATCCTCGGTTGAATCAGCTCAGCGATATCGTTAATCCGCAGAAAGTAATCCCAGCGACCATGGAATTCGTGGACATTGCGGGCTTGGTGGCAGGTGCGTCCAAGGGTGAAGGGCTGGGTAACCAGTTTTTGGCGCATATCCGAGAAACTCAGGCGATTGCCCACGTAGTTCGCTGCTTTGAAGACGACAACGTCATTCACGTGTCGAACAAAGTCTCTCCGGCCGATGACATCGAAATCATCAATACCGAACTGGCTCTGGCGGACTTGGAGTCCCTGCAGAAGGGCATAGACCGCTACAGCCGGGTTGCTAACGCCGGTGACAAAGATGCCAAGGCCAAGGTGGCTCTGTTACAGCGGGTGGCCGAAGCTCTGGAAGCCGGCGACCCGGTGCGGTCTGTGGATTTCAGTGTGGAAGAACAGCGTTCACTGCACGAATTCCACTTTATTACCGCCAAGCCCGTGCTCTACATCGCCAACGTTGCCGAAGACGGTTTACACGACAATCCGCTAGTAGACGTGGTCAGCAAAATCGCTGCCGCCGAAGGCGCGGAAGTGGTGGTGGTGAGCAACAAAATTGAATCAGAGCTGGCTGAGCTCGACGACGAAGAGCGCACGGAGTTTTTGCAGGAACTGAATTTATCCGAGCCAGGTTTGCACCGGGTCATTCGTGCGGGCTACAAGCTACTAGGCTTGCAACAGTACTTTACCGCAGGTCCCAAGGAAGTGCGTTCTTGGACGATCCCTGTGGGGGCCAAGGCACCTCAGGGCGCCGGCGTGATCCACACAGACTTTGAAAAAGGTTTTATCCGGGCTGAAGTCATCGGCTTCGAAGACTATGTGACCCTAGGCGGCGAAGCTGGGGCCAAGGACGCAGGCCGCTGGCGGCTAGAAGGCAAAGAGTACGAACTGCAAGACGGTGACGTGGTGCATTTTCGCTTTAACGTCTAAGTAGAAACAACCAAGCCAATAGACAGGCACAAAAAAAGGCGCACCGGTGGAAACCGAGGCGCCTTTTTTCTATGCCTAGTTTTCCTAGGCCGTAGTTTTAGCTCGCTGCTTTGCGCTCTTTCACTTCCTGAATCACCTGGTCTGCCACATTGTTTGGGCAAGGTGCGTAGTGAGAGAACTCCATGGAGAACTGGCCGCGACCAGAGGTCATGGTTCGCAGGTCACCGATGTAGCCGAACATTTCTGCAAGAGCAACGTCTGCCTTCACGCGTACGCCTGTCAGGCCCGCTTCCTGGGACTTGATCATGCCGCGTCGGCGATTGAGATCACCAATCACGTCACCCACGTGGTCGTCGGGTGTGAAGACGTCTACCTTCATCACTGGTTCGAGCAACTGGGGTTTAGCCTTTGGCACGGATTGTCGGTAAGCGGCTTTAGCAGCTAGCTCATAGGCGATTGCCGAGGAGTCAACGGCGTGGAAGCCACCGTCGGTCAGGGTTACTTTTACGTCCAGCAATGGGAAGCCAGCCAAGGTGCCTTCGTCCATGCTGACGCCAAAGGCCTTTTCGACTGCAGGCCAGAATTCCCGTGGCACGTTGCCGCCAGTTACAGTGGATTCGAACTCGTAGCCACTGCCTACTTCGCCGGGCTCGATCACGTAGTCGATCTTAGCGAATTGGCCTGAACCACCAGTTTGCTTCTTGTGGGTGTAGGTGTCTTCAATACGCTGGGTAATGGTTTCACGGTAAGCCACCTGTGGCTTGCCCACATCCACGTCAATGCCATGGGTGCGCTTGAGGATATCTACCTTGATGTCTAGGTGAAGCTCGCCCATGCCCTTCATGATGGTTTCGCCAGACTCTTCGTCTGTTTCCACGTAGAAGGAAGGATCTTCCTGAATCATCTTGGACAATGCGATACCCATCTTCTCGGCGCCGGCCTTGTCTCGAGGCGAAATGGCCACGGAGATTACGGGGTCTGGGAACACCATGGGTTCCAGCGTTGCGGGCTTATTTTGATCGCATAGGGTGTGACCGGTCTGGGTGTTCTTCATACCCAGCAGCGCCACAATGTCACCGGCCTGCGCTACGTCCAACTCCTCACGAGAGTCAGCGTGCATCTCAACAATTCGACCAATACGTTCTGTCTTGCCGGTATAGGTATTCAGAACGGTGTCGCCTTTGTTCAAGGTGCCGGAATAGATGCGGGTAAAGGTCAGGGCGCCGTAGCGGTCGTCCATGATCTTGAAAGCCAAGGCGCGCAGCGGGCCGCTTGGATCAACGGTTGCTACTTCACCGGTTTCGTTGCCTTCCAGATCTACTTCTGGCTGAGGATCAACCTCGGTCGGATTGGGCAGGTAATCGACTACCGCGTTCAGTACGTTTTGCACACCTTTGTTCTTAAAGGCGGAACCGCAGAAGGTTGGGAAGAAGTCGAGAGCGATGGTGCCCTTGCGGATGCACTTTTTAAGGTCGTCGATGGATGGCTCGTTACCTTCTAGGTACGCTTCCATCAAGTCATCGTCCTGCTCTAGGGCGGTCTCAACCATCTTTTCGCGGTACTCGGCAGCTTGCTCGGCTAGGTCTGCAGGAACTTCGGAGATGGTATAAGAGTCTGGATTGTTGGAATCATCCCAAACCCAAGCTTCCATGGTCAGCAGGTCTACTACGCCAACGAAGTCATCTTCTTCGCCGATGGGTAGCGTCATTACCAGTGGGTTAGCGCCCAAGACTTTTTCGACTTGCTCGACAACGCGATAGAAGTTTGCGCCTAGACGGTCTAGCTTGTTCACAAAGATCAAGCGAGCAACTTCGGATTCGTTAGCGTAGCGCCAGTTGGTTTCGGATTGGGGCTCAACGCCGCCAGAACCGCAGAATACGCCCACGCCGCCGTCCAGTACTTTCAAAGATCGATACACTTCGATGGTGAAGTCTACGTGTCCGGGGGTATCAATGATGTTCAGGCGGTGGTCGGCCCAGGTGCAGCTCGTTGCCGCAGACTGAATGGTAATACCGCGTTCCTGCTCTTGTTCCATGAAGTCAGTGGTAGCGGCGCCGTCGTGCACTTCACCAATTTTGTGAATCTTACCCGTCAGCTTAAGAATGCGTTCTGTCGTGGTCGTTTTGCCCGCGTCCACGTGGGCAAAGATGCCGATGTTTCGATAGCGTGTCAGGTCTTTCATCAGTTCTCTCTATCAGTGTTGTTCGATCTGTCGGATTGCCAAAATTTCGCCCACGACTCAACGGGAATATTTGCGTAACCCATTGAAAAGTATAGAAAAAAATTTTAGGCCGGAATAACGATGGCGCAGGATACCACCGAATCCCTTAAAGCTCACGCAAATTGTAGCGCCGGGTTGCCTAAGGGCTGGGTCTAAATCTTGATGTCTGCGTAAACCGGGGCGTGATCTGATGCCGTAAGTTCATCGATTTTTCGGCGGTAGTCGCGATCAATGACCACGTTCTCGGTCAGATCCAACAGGCCCGCCGTGCCAAGGATGAAATCGATGCGCAGTCCGTGTTTTCTGTGAAAGGCTCCGCCACGGTAGTCCCACCAAGAAAATTCCTGAGCATCTGGAAAACGGTGCCGAAATAAATCCGTCAAGCCGGTGTCCATCAATGCCTGCAATTTCCCGCGCTCTTCCTTGGTGTAAAAGATAGAGCCTTCACCGGCTTCACCCCGCCAACCATCAAGGGCCTCAGGAACAATGTTGAAGTCGCCGCAGATGATTCGGTGCTTCGGCCCGGGCTCGGCAGCCTGCCATTGGGCGGTTAAGTCGTCGTACCAAGCCAGCTTGCCAGCAAAGTCGGCATGCTCCAGGTTTTTGCCGTTAGGGCAATAGACGGTAGTGAAGGCCAGTTTGTCATCGATGTTGGCGGTAATTTGCCGAGAGCCGAAATGCTCCTGATTGGGTACACCAGTGTGGGTTAGCGTGGCCGGCACCTTGGTGAGCACTGCCACGCCGTTCCAGCTTTTCTGACCGTGAACCAAGGCCTGATATCCAAGGTCGGCAAAGTGGTCGTGGGGGAATAGGTCGTCTGGTGTTTTCAGTTCCTGCAGCCCGACTACGTCCGGTTGACGGTCTTCAAGCCAGCGCGTTATGTATTCCAAACGAGCCCGAAGTCCATTCACGTTCCATGTGGCAATGCGCATAACCAAGTCCCAATGACGAAAGTGTCATGATAGCTTGGCTCGCCCCAAACGACACGGGCTTCCTAGTGTAGGGTTGCCATGATGCCAACGGAGGCAGTCGCTCCCGCCGCACGGTACCCGAACACCTGTTGGTATTTTTTATCCAGCAAATTCTGCCCTCGGGCGAACACCGTGGTGGTGTTGCTCAAGGCGAAGCTGATGCCAGCGTTTAACAGGGTCACTGGGCTGATGGTGGCCCGTGTTTCAGGGGTGGCATAGATGAATTCATTGTCCTGCATGCGGCCATTATGAACGACAGAAATGCTGGCCTTGCCGCGATTATCAGCGAACCTAAAATGTGCGTTTATGGACCCGCTGCGGCGAGGGCGTCTGACTTCTTCTAAGCCAGCGGCGTCGTCGCTGTCTAGCCACGTGAAGTTGGCATCCATATCCAGTGACTGAGTAACGCTGGAGCGTAAGCTCAACTCCCAGCCTTCCCTGCGACTGGTGCCTGCAACGTTGACTGGTGCAGCAAGGTACTGCGGTGCTTCGTAAACCGTGGTTATTTCATTTTGAAGGCGCGAGCGAAAATACGTTAAGTCCCATTGGCATCGACCTTGGCAGCTGCTGCCGTTCAGCCCGATGTCCCAGCCCTTGGATCGTTCGGGTTCTAGATTGGCATTGCCGACGAAGCTGTCGGGGATAAATCCGAACAATTCAAAGAACGTGGGATTGGCCGAGCCTTCGCCCCAGCTGCTGTGAACACGTAGCTGCTCGTTGATGATTCGACTGGCCGTAACACGCCAAGTAGTCAGATTCGCAAAGCGCTCGTTATTGTCGTGGCGCAGGCTAATGGACAATGCCTGAGCGTCGCCTTGTAGCAAGTATTCTATGAATTGGCTGCGCTGCCGATCTTGTGCCTCGTGGTTAGCCGAGGGGGTGCCTGCATTGATGTTGCGAAATTGCCGCTCCTCATACTGCAATCCTATCGTGACCGCGTGTTCAACGGTGCCACCGTCGTAGCGTCGCGAGGCGGCCCAGTCCGCTTTTTCCAAGGTGCCTTCCAGTCCACTGCTGTCCAGTCCATCCACGCGGAAACGGGTCTTGTTGTCGTTGCGGCTGAGTGTCAGCGCATGCTGCCAAGCACCGGTGACGATCTTGGCCCGAATTGCCGCCAACTGTTGCCGAATGGTATTGCGCTCATCGCCATCAATGACCAAACCCTGAGTGGGTGTAGCCGGAAAGGCGAAGTCCTGAGGGTCACCGTCGGCATCGCTGTTGGTTTGTCGGAAGGAAACGCCAAGTTGCTGGCCGTCCAGCCAATCCAAGGTGCTATTGAGGTGCCAAGATCGAGCTCGATAACCGTCGTTCTCGGAGCCGGAGAACGAGGCATTGCTGCCATCGGTGATCGCCCGGGTAACACCAAATTGGTTGCCCCACACAGCGTCTCCCACAGGTTGCTGAACTCGAGCACCCAGTGATCCCTGATAAAAGTCTCGGTTACCGGTTTCCACGCCGAGGGTAACCTTGCTTTGTTGCTCTTGCAGGCCCTCGTCTTGGGTATAGATGGCGATTACGCCGCCAATGGTCTCGGATCCGTAGCGGGCGCTTTGGGGTCCTCGCAGCACCTCAATGCGCTTGATGTCCGTGGCGGCCAGTTGAGACAAATTGAAGGTTGAGCCGTTGGCGATGTCATTGGCCTCAATGCCGTCAATTAGCACCAAGGTGTGATTGCTTTCCGACCCGCGCAAACGAATCTCGGTTAAGCCCCCAAAAGGGCCTGTCTGCGAAATGTTTAAACTTGGCAGCGTGCGGAATAAGGCCGCAGGGTCGAATAAGCTGCGCGCGGAAAACGTGTCGGCATCGATAACGGAGATACTGCTACCAACCAACTGCTGCGGTGTTGGCAGGTGGTTAGCGACCACGATCACCTCGTCAATGGCGCCGTCAGAAGCGGAGTCGTCTGCGTTAACCGTGTCGCTGGTTTTGGCGACGGCCAAGGCAGGCATTAGAACGGCGCAGAAACTTAGGAATAGTGCAAAGACGTTACGCGTCGGGTAATTCATGGTTGGTTCTTGTTATGAGGGGCGCACATAGTCAGAGAAGATCCGTCCAAGGTCTAATCTTTCCGCTCAAGGTGGTCATGAATCTTTTTGTCGACGTCGGCGTTACACTGGCAACTCGCGCTCAAAGCACCAATAAGAACCGACGAAAAGGGCCAACCTGGCTGACTGTGAGTTTTGATAACGCAGTTGGCGGATACCGATCTTGAACATTCATCGCGCATTGCTATACGACAACGCCCGAGGGCGCTGGCTAGCCTATAAGGATCCCGTTGATGTCCTGACGACAACAGATCCAGCCAAGGTGCTGGAGGTCATGTCCAAGATAGAGCGTCGGGTTGAGGCCCAGGGGCTCATTGCTGTGGGGTTTGTCACCTACGAGGCTGCTGCTGGTTTCGATTCTGCCTTGACGACTCACGGGGCTGCAGAGCTGCCCCTAGTATGCTTCGCTTTGTTTCAATCCTTTGACGTAGCTGCAGTGCCCAGCGTTGGCTCGGCAGTGACCGGACAGCTTTGGCGTTGTACCGAGAGTGCTGAGGACTACTGTCAGGCCATAGCCCATATTCGGAGCCTGATCGGCGCAGGCAGTGTTTATCAAATTAATCACACCACTCGCTTGCAGGGTGCCGTGAGCGACGGGGCAAAACTCTTTGCCGCGGTGGCCGGTGGTGCGCCTCATGGCGCGTATTTAGAGGGTGATACCCACTCCATAGTTTCTGCGTCGCCAGAGTGTTTTTTTTCCTTGGACGGCGACCGGGTTTACTCCCAGCCCATGAAAGGTACCGCAGCCAGAGAAGGCGATCCCGAGCAGGATAGGGCCCGTGGAGACTGGTTGAAGCACTCAACCAAGAATCGGGCCGAGAACCTAATGATTACCGACATGGTCCGAAATGACTTAGGTCGAGTTGCAGAACCCGGTTCGGTAGAGGTCAGTCAGTTATTTGCCTTAGAGCAATACCCAACGGTTTGGCAAATGACATCGAGAGTGCAGGCTCAGACAAAGGCTAGCGTGACGCAGCTTTTTCAGGAGCTTTTTCCAGCCGCGTCGATTACTGGTGCGCCAAAGAAAGCGGCCATGGAGCACATCCGGCAATTGGAGAGTGCGCCCAGAGAGATTTATACCGGTGCCATTGGCACCATCGCCCCGAATCGCCAAGCCCACTTCAATATCGCCATTCGTACAGCATGGATAAACAATCAAACCGGTGTTGCTCGGTATGGTGCTGGGGGTGGTGTGGTCTGGGATTCTGATCCTAACGAGGAGTATCAAGAGCTGTTGAGCAAAACCCAGATTTTGCATCAGGTGATTCCAGCAGAGGATTTTGAACTGTTCGAGACCCTAAGTTGGTCCGAGCAGGAAGGGGCCGTGCATTTAGAACGGCATTTAGCACGTATGTTAAAAAGCGCCCGGCACTTTGGCTTTGCTGTTGGTTCTGCCCAGCAATTCGCAAAGGCCGCTGACGAGGCGATTCAACTGGTGGTAGATGCGCGAAGTAGGAGTGACCGCCCACAAGAAAAAAGCACAGACCGATACCGTTTGCGGCTAACCCTCGGTTCCGCGCTTGGGGTTCGCGCCGAGCTGATGTCGGCTCCGGCAACGACTAGCGCGGTTCAGTCAGTAGCCCTGAGTAATCAGTTGGTTGATTCCGCAGACCCCGCGCTGGGGCATAAAACCACCTTGCGGCATATGTACCAACGTGCCAGAGCTCAAGTTGCCGCAGACTACGGAGACCAGGTTGAGCCGTTGCTGGTGAATGAGCGGAACGAGATAACCGAATCGGACATCGCTAATGTTGTGTTTGAGGTGGAAGGGAAGAGATATACGCCACCCATTCATTGCGGATTGCTGCCCGGCGTGATGCGGAGCATGCTACTCGATGGCGGAGAGCTAGAAGAAAGGGTTCTAACCGTTGGCGATCTGGGGCAAGTGGATGCGCTGTATCTGATTAACGATTTGCGGGGTTGGCGCCGGGCGGAATTGATTTCTGAGACGATCGGCCCTTAGGTCGCTCCGAGGGTTTGATTCGTGGGCGCCTTGTTCGGTGGCGGTCTGAGCAATTAGCGGTGTGGATGGATTGACAAGTCTGGGGTCGATAAGGACAATTCGCGTCCTTCGAGATTCATCGAATCCGTGGCTACGTAGCTCAGCTGGTTAGAGCACAGCATTCATAATGCTGGGGTCGGTGGTTCAAGTCCACCCGTAGCTACCAACTCGCTTGCGCATAGCGGGCGGCATGCACAGTAAACCGAAATCCCCATCTCAACAGTAGAATAGTTCTAGGGCTAAGGTCACAAAATAGCTGGGTAATTCCAAAACATCCAAGAAGAGCAGCGCGCCGAAACGAGGGGGTGAGTAAAGGCAAGACGATGATCGCCGCTTTACAATGCTGGCCTCGGTCAACTTGCCCATGAGCAAGGGCGTCGTCGAAAAGCAGAATCAGGGGCTGGAGCGTGAGGCGCCCGGTTCAGATTCTGGGTGTGGTGAGCTAAATAACATCATTTCGCTGGCATCGATCAGCCCTGATTCCAGCCCGACGCGATAAAAACTCGATACCGAAAAATCGCTGATCTCTGCGCTGGTGTGAGCGACAGTGACGCCGCCACAAATTTGTTTGCAAGCAATCTTGGTCACTTCTTGTAACAGCGCAAAGTCGCGGTAGTAGTCCTGCAATGGTGGCTTTCCCTGAGTCCTGCGCTCGAGTTGTTTTTTTGTAAGTTGCTTATCTACGAGACGTTCGATGGTGTTGACGGCGTCTGGAATCGCCCTTTGCAGGGTCTTCACCATGGCGGAGTAGGGGAGCTCCAAGGTGACTTTATAGCGGTCTGCGTTTGGTAGGTGGTAATCCGCGATGGCCGGATCTAGGAAGATTAGGCCACGAGCAACACTCAGTTCA
This sequence comes from Gammaproteobacteria bacterium, assembly GCA_038151515.1. GTDB lineage: Bacteria > Pseudomonadota > Gammaproteobacteria > Pseudomonadales > Azotimanducaceae > UBA4421. Next base: position 35,188 of record JAYOVN010000010.1, read on the forward strand.
TCGGCGATTAAGCGAGTAATCGCCGCAATGCCTTTTTCTTCGTACGGATCCCCTTGGGTTACCAGTAAAATTGGCTTGGTCGGTGGCTCAACAGACCACCGTCGCTTTAGATGGGCCGTGATCGCCGAGGCAACGGCCGCAGGTTCTCTGGAGTCATACCCTCCCATGCCCTCAACAATTAAGGGGTGGTGGCGCCGCAGTTGGTCTATGGCCTTGGTTTCAGGCACGTTTCGCCTCCATCCGATTTCCTTTCATCTGATTGTTGTTGGTATGGCCGCGTGTTGATGACGGCAAAAGAATTTGCATCGCAGCGATGCGGCGGCCATAACATCTAATGCTCCTTCGGTTGTCCGGGCAGGCCCAAGAGGCTTCTTCTTCGATGCTCTGGATGCCTGCACTCATGCATAGTGCTGGGCACTTGGGTTTAAGTCCAAGCCTAGCCGGTATTTTGTCTAGCTGGTTACCGGTATTTCGCTCCGGTTGTTTCAAAGTAATGATCTGCATTATATTGGGTCGGTGGCGTCTCGCATTACGTAGGCCCGTGCCCCCCAATGCGTCTCAAACAAGGAACCTACTAGGATGACCCTTGCTCAATTTCATTGTTGTGCGTTGATCTTCTGCTGAGCCCAATGAGAGGACTGATTCATGCCTGAGCCAAATAATAATCCCAACCCTTCACTCATGGTGGACCCGCCACGCTTGCTGCGTTTTTTGATGGCGAGACGGCTGGGGCGTGTGGCCAATTCGGAACAGATTGCAAAAAAACGAGCCGCTGCTGAAACAAAACGCCGGGCTCAGGGACGTGCCCATGTGGTGGAGTACTTTCATCAGGTAGACGATCCCTATTCCCACCTGATGGCCCAAGTCATTGGGCAATTTGCCAAGCGGTATGACGTCGAGGTTGTCACCCATCTGATTCGTGCCACCGGCGGTCGAAATCAGCCGGAGCTTGAAAAGCTGGCGGTTTGGGCGCGTAGGGACTGCGGGCTGATTGCACCGCACTATGGCCTAAGCTTTCCCAACGATGCAGGTGTGGCGCCGCAGCTAGAACGACAGGAGGCAGCGAATCGTGTTCTGGCGTCACTTTCCGCTGATGAATTTCTTGAGCAAATAGAGGGCATTAGCACCAGATTGTGGGCCGGTGAGTCCGTGGATGTTGGGCTGTCGTCGGTTACGTCGGCTGAGGCAGAAGCGGCGCTGGATTCCGGGTCGGCGCGACTGGCTAAATTGAATCATTATTCAGGCGCCATGCTTTTTTATGGCGGTGAGTGGTATTGGGGTGTTGATCGGCTGTTTCACCTTGAGCAGCGCTTGCGTGATTTGGGCGCCTGCAAAACAAGCGATCAGGACTACCTTGTGTCGAGACCAGATACGGATGTTACGGGGGTTGATGCCAGTGACTTGGAGCTGCATTTCTATCCCTCGTTGAACAGTCCCTACACCTCGATTATTTTCGACAAGACCGTTGAGCTCAGTAGCGCCTGCAACATTAGCTTCCATCACAAGCCTGTGCTGCCCATGATCATGCGGGGCGTTGCTGCCACGCCATCCAAGGGAAGCTACATCTTCTTCGACACCAAACGCGAGGGCGACTTCTTTGGTGTGCCTTTTGGCAACCATGTCACGCCGATCGGTGAGCCGACTCGGCAGGCCTATTCCTTGTTACCTTGGGCCAAGTCTCACGACAAAGACATAGAGCTGCTTAGCACATTGCTGCGCTATGCCTTTTCTGAGGGTAGGGCTTTGCACCAACAAAAAAACCTCCAACGCGCTGTAGAAGAGGTGGGGCTGCTCTGGGCAGAGGCGTTACAGCATCTGGGCGGCGACGAGTGGAAGCCCCATGTTGAAAAACATCAGGATGAAATGGTGGAGGGGATGGGCCTTTGGGGCGTCCCGTCATACCGTCTGACCGGGCCTGCCGGTGAGCCAGATCTAGAGGTGTGGGGGCAGGACAGGCTCTGGCTGGTCGCCGCAGAAATTCGTCGTAGAACAGCAATTTAAAACAGGATGTATGGCATGACCCAGAACGACAACATGACCCACACGCTTTACGCGATGACCCATTCCCTCTATTCAGGCCGTGCCCGCAGTTATCTGATTAAGCATCAGATTCCTTTTCAGGAATTGTCGACCGGTCACGAGAGTTTCAAAGCAGAGGTGCTGCCCAAGGGGAAGCTGCCGACCATTCCCACCCTCGTGACGCCGGAGGGCGAGGTGATTCGCGATGGGGCGGCCATTATCGAACACTTTGAAGCCGCCAACGGACGGCCTTGTAGACCCGTTGGTGCGCGTCAACAAATCATCAGCGCATTGTTTGATGTGATTGGTACCGATGGCCTGCTGCGCCCGGCCATGCATTACCGCTGGAATTTCCCCGAGGATAATCTCGAGTTTGTACGTTATCACTTCCTTCACTCTCAACGGGATACACCCCAGCGCGAGGAAAAAACCGAGGCCATGATGAATCGCATGCGCCACGCGGCGATGATCTTTGGTGTGACAGATCAAAGCCGTGAAGTGGTGGAGGCCTTGTACCTAGAATGCCTGAGCGCCCTCGATGTTCACCTTGGTCACTACCCCTATCTGCTGGGTTGGCGTCCCTGTGTCGGCGACTTTGGACTGTTGGCGCCGATGTATGCCCACCTTGGGCGCGACCCTCATCCCGCGCTACTCATGCAGCAGCGAGCCGCTCGTGTCCACAGATGGGTCGAGCGCATGAATCGTGCTGATCAAGATGTTCCAGAGTATTTCAATGCTGGAACCGACTTCTTGCCGGATGATGAGGTGCCAGACTCGCTCGTTGCGGTATTGCGCGTGTTGGCCGAGGACTTCGTTCCGGAGACTGTGGCAGCAGCAGAGACAATTAACGCATGGTTGGCAGACAACGAGCCTGAATCCGGTTCGCCCGCGGTCGGACGCCTTGCCCAAGCGCCGGGAAGTGCACGTTTCAGCATGCGTGGTGAAACCATCGACGCCCTGGCCCAACCTCATCGTTTCTACCTGCTTCAGCGCGTCCAGGATGCTTTTGCTGCTCTATCCGCCGATGAGAAAGGCAGTGTTGATAAGCTGTTGAATGATTGTGGCATGACACCGGTTATCACAGCCTCTCTCAGCCGCCGAATCGTTCGGTCGGATAATTTGGAGGTCTGGGAATAACCACTGAGTCCTTTATCGTCTCAGTGATTTTGCAGACTGGGGGCAGCGCGCAGACTGAGGTCTGCGGCTTGTTCATTGGTTGGCTTAAATGGCGGCATCAAAGAGGGATGGCTATGCGCACTGTGGCGACCTTCATGCGCACTCGACCTGCTCTCTGGATGCTTTTCAGTCTGGTATGCTGGCCAGACCTCACCTAAGACCGAGAACCACCAGCTATTCCGGATCAGCTATCTTGAGCAGTTGTTTGCCCACATTTTCACCGGTGTAGAGTCGTTGCAAGGTCCGGGGAATGTTGTCGAAGCCTTCCTGTACATCAACCTGATAGGTGATGTCTCCGGCGGCTACCCAACCCATTAGGGCTTCAATAGCCTCCATCACCCTAGGCAGATAATCTAAGATGATAAAACCCTGCATGCGTCCGCGATTGGTGACCAGATTCATTAGATTGTTGGGGCCGGGTGCCGGTTCGGTGTTGTTGTAATTGGCGATACCGCCGCACATGACGACTCGAGAATACAGGTTCAAGTGATTGAGGGCGGCTTCCAAAATTGGACCGCCGACGTTGTCAAAGAACACATCCCATTTGTCCGGGCAGTGTCTGGCGATTTGCCCGCTGACGTCGTCGTTCTTGTAGTCGATGACAGCATCAAATCCCGCTTCATCTTTGAGCCATGCGCATTTTTCTGGACCGCCTGCAATGCCCACAACTCGACAGCCTTTGAGTTTGGCAATCTGACCGGCGACCGAGCCGGTAGCGCCGGCGGCACCGGACACCAGTACGGTCTCGCCAGCCTTGGGTTGTCCATGATCCAGCAGTCCGAAGTAGGCCGTGGTTCCGGTAATGCCCAAGATGGACAGCATCATTTCCGGTGAAACCCCCGGCGGGAGTTTATTGATACCCGTCGGGCCTTTGCCCGGCTCGACGATCGCGTAGTCCTGCCAGCAGCCGGTGGTTTGGACAAGCTCGCCGGCCGCAAAGTCCGGGTGTTGAGACTCGACAACTTGGGACACAGAGCCTGCTCGCATGACCTCCCCGAGAGCTACCGGAGGAAGGTACCCGGGTCGATCGACCATCCAATTGCGCTGGGTTGGATCGAAGGATAGGTAGAGGTTTTTAACCAGAATCTGGCCGCTCTCCACCGTCGGTATTGCCGTTTCGGCGTATTCGAAATTCTGTGGGCCAACCATGCCGTGGGGTCTTGCGGCTAGCAGCCACTGACGATTAATGGTCATTGAGGTATTCCTGTAATTTGATGTCTGTTGGTGTTCGCTATTGCTGGGCGTTTAACCGGAAGTGGTTCGGATTCCCTGAATAATGCGGCAGGCGTTCTTGATGAACAGGTGCTCGGACGAGAAGCTATCCATTAGCGCCTGTACATCTTCTGGAATGTCCTCTCCCTGCAGCGACGGACCCTGATCGGTTCTGGTGGCGCCTACCAACAAAACGCCCATGGTTTTGACCATCTCCAAGGACTGACTTGGCGTTAAGTTGAGAATGGGCGCCGCCGCGTCGGCCAGGTGTTCCACTCTTTTAATAAAGTGTCGCTTGGATTCGATCAGACTCTCGATAGAGACGTTGTGCTCAATTACATGCTCAAGCCTTGCGAGCAGTGGCACAAAGTGCGCGTCGGCCATGGCCGTGGTGTAAAGAGTGCTAACGTAGTCGCGATCCGACATTTTATCTTTGCAGCTCCCAAGGAACGTCTGGCTCCAGCGAGACAGACTCTGGTTGTAGAGAGTTAAGAACACTTCTTCCCGGGTCTTGAAGTACAGATAGAGGGTGCCCTTAACGACCCCTGCCAACTTGGCAAGGCTCGCCATGGAGAACGCTTCGTAGCCAACTTCGTCAAAATGTCGTTCCGCTGCCTCTAATATCTGTTGGCGACGAAAGTGTTTCTGATCTTGAGTGCGCGCGCGCTTCAATGTTCGGCTCATTTCTTAACTTTCTGTTGGATGCTCTTCTCAGATGCTGGCCCGTAGGGAGGCATAAATCCAGCCAGCTTAGCAACCGGAATGCGCTTGGGTTGACGGTAAATACCCTTGGCGTGGCTAAAGGTCTTGAAGCCCTCCAAACCGTGATAAGCACCCATACCACTGGGTCCAACGCCGCCGAAGGGCAGGTCTTTTTGCAGCATATGGAACATCACGTCATTAATGGAAACGCCGCCGGAGGTGGTACCCGTCAGAAAGCGTTTTTCCTCTGTGGTGTCATTACCAAAGTAATAGGCTGCCAGTGGACGCGGGTGAGCATTAATGTAGGCGATGGTGTCCTCGAACTTCTTATACGTCTTGATGGGTAACAAAGGCCCAAAAATTTCGTCCTGCATGCAGATGGCATCGTCGTCGGGGTCGATGATGAGGGTGGGTGCTACTTTCTGGTTAGGGTTGTCAGCAAAGTTCTCATCGGCGGGATTAATGGTCACGGTCTTGATGCCCCGCTGCTCGGCATCCTTCAGGTTATCGTGCATACGATCATAGTGGCGCTCATTCACCATGGCCGTGTACTGCTCATTGTTGAGTAGGCTTGGGTACATTTGACTGACAACCGCAGTCGCATGCTCGACCACATCGTCCAGATCCTCTTCGGGAACCATCAGGTAGTCCGGGGCAATGCAAACTTGGCCAGCGTTCAGCATTTTGCCCACCATAACCCGCTCAACTGCTTCTTGAAGGTTGGCGCCGCGAGACAGCACGACCGGCGACTTGCCGCCCAATTCAAGGGTAACCGGTACCAGGTTTTTAGCCGCCGCAGTCATGATATGGCGCGCGATACTGGTCGCTCCGGTAAAAATCATATGGTCGAAGGGGAGGGCCGAGAATGCCTGCCCCACTTCTGGGCCGCCGGCAAATACCGTTAGCTCTTCTGGATCAAAGGCCTCGGCGATCATGTCCGCGATGAGGGCCGAGGTGGCGGGGGTAAATTCTGAGGGTTTAATCATGGCTCGATTGCCCGCTGCCAGTACGTTTGCTAACGGCTCGAAAACCATGCCCAAGGGGAAGTTCCACGGGGCCAGTACGCCGACAACACCCTTGGGCTGATATTCGATAGAAGAACGACCACCCAGTAAATTCAGCGGAAACATCGTTGGTCGTTTCTCAGGCTTCATCCAGGTTTTTAGGTGTTTCTTGGAGTGCTTTAAGCATTCGATTGAGCCGGTCACATCCGTCATCAAATTAACTTCTCGTGGTCGGCAGCCAAAGTCTGAATTCATCGCTTCACTGATGGCTTCGGAGTGCTTTACCAGCACACTGATGGCGCGATCGATTCGATCAATTCTGGTTTCGGCCGACACCTCGCCTTCCGCTAGGTAGCTGTCGCGTTGGGCTTGTAAGGCGGCTTGCAGCTGAAGTTCGGTATCTGAGCCGATAAGAGTTTTCTGCGGTGCGTTCAATGGTGTCTCCAATGGATATTAAATGACGTGTGGTCATTTAATAACTGACTGGGAGTCATTTCAAGTCTTTTGTGGGGTTATCTGCCAGGCTGAGTGGGTGGCAACGGCGGCGAAGGCAACTCGAGCGTTCTGGGTATGGGTTCGTTCAGCGGCTTCCTCTTATCCGCCCCGTCGATTCTTGGGCCAAGGATGCTAGGGGTGAAACACCGGCGTCAGCCTCGCCGGCGTCGCTGGAGCGGTGTGCAGCCAAGGGGCACTATGAGTCGTAGGATAAGCCGACACGGCGATCCTTCATTCTTCCCTGTAGCTGCCAAACCGACTGAGCAAAAAGCTAGGCGGCCCAGTTTTCGCTCCTAGGACTCGGGCTTATTTCCACCATGGATAGAAGGGCGGCATCTCTTGGGCTGAATCCGTGAAGACAGCTTCCCGTTTCTCCAAGAACGATTGTACGCCCTCTTTGCCGCTGCCGAGGCTGGCATAGAAAATGGAGAGCGAATCGACGTTATGCGCATCCCGTGGATGCTCTTGTGCCGAATTGCGATACATCATCTGTCGAGTGAGTGCGATGGCGACCGGACTGTGTTTCACGATTTTTTCTGCGATGGCGTAGGCCGCTGGCAATAAATCGTCTGGCTCGTGGGCGGCTTTGGCGAACCGTGCCGTTACCAGAGTGTCCGCGTCAAGGATCTCTGCGGTGTAACACCACTCAAGGGCCGTAGACAGTCCAACAACTCGAGGCAAAAACCAGCTCGAGCAGGCTTCAGGGGTGATACCAATTTTATTAAAAACGAACCCGACCTTGGCCTTGGTGGACACCAAGCGAATGTCCATGGCGCAGGTCATGGTGGCACCAATGCCCACTGCTGGGCCGTTGATAGCGGCAATAACGGGTTTTTTACACTCGTAAATCGCCAAGGTTACTAGACCGCCTTCGTCGCGTACGCCGTGCAAGATGTGTGCTTGCTCACCGCGCTCGGCAACGTCTTCTAAAGTGGGTTGCTGGCTTTCGTCCAAGCCGAAAACGTTGCCCTCTATGGATAAATCCATGCCAGCGCAAAAAGCGCGTCCGGCGCCGGTGACCACAATAGCACCCACCGTATTGTCCTCGCTGGCTCGATTGAAGGCGTCTACCAACTCTTGGGCCATTTCTAGGGTAAAGGCGTTTAACTGATCCGGCAGATTCAACGTCAGCGTCAGAATGCCGTCCGTCACCTCGTAGTTCAACGTGTTGTAGCTCACAAGTATCTCCAGCAAAAAACGGATCGTACCAGTAGGCGCCCATCGGTGCCGCAATCCTTGAACGTAACGCTGGGCGAGGACAATGGTAGCTTTAAGCCAAAGTGCTGTTTGGGTTACGCGATAAGCCAATGAAAACATTGGTATATCGCTCTGGTTGAGCCTGCGCGCTTGCGCTAACATGCTCTGACGGTTCGGCAACACCGCATGGGCAAGAACAGTGCGGCGGCTTTTGCAGATCGACCTGCGCTCCTCGGCCGCTCACGATTTCTGAATCTTCGGTTCTTCTTTTCGCTTTGCCGCGCCGGCTGTCTGACAGCGCCGGATCAACGTCGGGTATTGACTGGCAGACGCACTCTCGAGCTTAGTAACGGTCTCCAAACGCAACCTTGGTTGAGGGTCGACACCACAATGGAAAAGAGCTGGAAAGGCTATAAGTCGAAAGGTTTCTTCGATGAATCGATTACCCCTAAAGGCAATCCTCGTTCGGCTGCTAGCCGCGCCATTAATTTTCTAAAAGGTTTGTCTGCTGCAGAACTTGCCGAGCGTCGGCGTGCTGCTGAATTAGCGGTAAAAGAAATGGGTATTTCTTTCACGGTGTATTCCGAAGGCACAAATATCGACCGAGCTTGGCCTTTTGATTTTATTCCCCGGGTGATTGCGAATCGCGAATGGTCCCAGCTAAGCCGCGGGCTGCTGCAACGAATGCGCGCACTTAACTGCTTTATTGACGATGTCTACAACGGGCAGAAAATACTTGCCGATGGTGTGGTGCCAGCCGAGATCGTACTGGAGTCGACTAATTACTTAAGTCCCTGTGCGGGGGTGTCCCCGCGTTTTGGAACTTGGGCCCATATCTGCGGCAGCGACGTAGTGCGTGACCATACGGGCCAGTTCTTTGTGCTGGAAGATAACCTGCGCGTGCCTTCGGGTGTCTCCTACATGATTGAAAACCGCGAGATCACCAAGCGGGTGCTGCCTGAGTTGTTCGAAAACTACAGCATTCTGCCCGTGGACGATTACCCGTTGAAGCTTTATGAAACCTTGGCCTCGCTGTCGCCTCGTCCTCGGCGACGCCCCAACATCGTCGTACTGACGCCCGGTATCTATAACTCGGCTTATTTCGAGCACGCATACCTCGCTCAAGGCATGGGGGCCGAATTAGTAGAAGGTGCGGATCTATTTGTCGGTGACGATGACTGCGTTTACATGCGCACCGTGGGTGGTCCGGCGCGAGTCGATGTGATCTACCGACGGATCAACGAAGACTTTATGGACCCAGAGGCCTTTCGCTCAGACTCGGTGCTGGGCGTACCGGGCCTTATTCGCTCATGGCGAGCTGGCCGGGTTGCCATTGCTAACGCCCCAGGGGCCGGCGTGGCCGATGACAAAGTCATCTACGCTTTTGTGCCCCAAATGATTCAGTACTACCTAAAAGAAAAGCCGCTGGTCAAAAACGTACCAACCTATCTGTGTATGCGCGACAAAGACCGGGACTATGTGCTCGACAATCTGGATAAGTTGGTGGTGAAGCCGGCCAATGAGTCCGGCGGTTACGGCATCATGGTCGGACCGCACAGTAGCCGGCAGACCCAAAAGAAGTTCGCCAAGCTGATTGAGGCAGATCCGCGGAATTATATTGCCCAACCAACGCTCTCGCTTTCAACGGCGCCCACCTATGTGGACGGTGCTATCGCTCCTCGGCACTTGGATCTGCGGCCCTTTATATTGCAGGGCAAAGATTCCTGGGTTACTCCGGGGGGGCTGACTCGGGTGGCCATGAAGGAAGGCTCCCTGGTGGTTAACTCCTCGCAAGGTGGTGGCAGCAAAGACACTTGGATAGTCGAGAGTAAGTCATGAGCATGCTGTCCCGAGTGGCCGAGCGCCTGTACTGGATGTCGCGTTACTTAGAGCGAACAGAAGACACTGCCCGCGTTGTCAGCGCATACAATCATCTGATCATGGACATTCCAAAGGGGGCTGAGCCGGGCTGGGATATCATGGTTCAGATTCTGGATGCCCAGCCGCATTTTGAGCAGCGATTTCGCAGTGTGAATGAGCAAAACGTGCTCAAACTCCTAGTAGCAGACACCAAGGCTCCCTGCAGTATTCCCTACTCGATACAAATGATCCGAGAAAACGTACGGACTACACGAGATGTTCTTCCGGAGGAAACTTGGGAGTTGGTTAATGAGCTTTCGCTGTTTGCTCAAGAGAGTGCGCCGAATTCGGTGGGGCGTCGCAATCGTCATGCTTTTCTAGCTGAGGTGATATCACGATGTCAGACCATCAACGGCTTGCTTCTGAGCAGTCTGTCTCGGGACCATGCCCATAGCTTTACGAAACTGGGGCGCCTTCTGGAATGCGCGGATATGGCGACCCGAATGATCGATGTGGGTGCTGGTGACATAGTCGAACGGTCCGAGCGTTTTAGCACCGTAGGACCGTTGCTTTGGGGGGCGCTGCTGCAAGGGCACTCTGCTGGTAGTGCTTATCGGCGGGAAGTAGGGCCAATTGTTGATCGGCAGGCCGTTGTGAATTTCATATTTCTTGCGCCGGCATTTCCCCGTTCGGTGAAATTCTGTGTGCGGGAAATTCGCAATGAGCTAAATAAACTCAGCGGTAGTGAGGGTGCGTTGAAAGTAGTGGGCCGCCTCAATCGGCGTCTCAATCGCCTAAACAAACGAGAAATGACCCAGACCCAATTGCACGCCTTTATTGACGAGTTTCAGGTGCAACTCAACAATCTCCATTTGGCGATTCAAGATGCTTGGTTCCGAGTAGAGCGCTAGTGAAACGTTTTTACTGTCGCTGTGGCGGCGAGATTTTCTTCGAAAATCATCAGTGCCTAAATTGTCAAACTGCGATCGGATTTGATCCCGAACACATGCAGATGGTGGCGTTGGATCATGGTGACCATTTAACCTACTGTCGCAACTGGCCTGATTTTGGGGTCTGCAACTGGGTTCGCCCCGTCGATTGCCGTGAGCTGTGCGCTGCCTGTCAGTTCAACCGTACCATTCCGAATCTCGCGCTAGACGACAACCTGAAACATTGGACGTTGCTTGAGCAGGCGAAGAAGAGGCTATTCTTTACTTTGAGGCAAGTGGGCTTGCCGCTGCACAGTGGTTGGGAGAGGCCAGATACGGGCCTGCTATTTGATTTCCTCGATGATGCACGTAGCAAGCCCGAGCACTTTGGGGACAGCTTTGTTACGTCGGGTTTTAGCCAAGGCGTGGTGACTCTTAATTTACTGGAGGCCGACGACATTGCCCGGGCTGCTATGCAGGCAGAAATGCGTGAGCCCTATCGAACGCTGCTGGGGCACTTTCGGCATGAATCCGGTCACTACTATTGGTCTTTGCTGGCCCCTGATGCGCGTTGCCTCAGTGACTTTGAAGATTTGTTTGGTGATCCCGCTGGAGACTATGCCGACGCTCTTGAGGTGTACTACCAAGAGGGTCCAGTCCAAGGCTGGAGTGAAACGCATATCAGCGCCTACGCCACGGCTCACCCGTTGGAAGACTGGGCAGAAACTTGGGGCCATTATCTTCACATCTTTGACGCGCTGGAAACCGCCCACGCTCACGGCCTAATAGCTGATGCGCCGGGAACGATGACGATTGCCGGCAGGGTGTCGGCTTGGCAGCAAGTCAGTGTGATGTTAAACGAGCTGAACCGCAGCGTTGGACGGGCAGATGCCTACCCCTTTTCCATCGGGCCGCTGGTGGTCGAAAAGCTTCAGCTAGTGGACAGGGTTATTGAGGATCTTCGAGGCCTGCAGTAAAGCTGGGTAAACGCTCTACCGCAGAGCGAATGCTCTTATCCCAATCCTGACGAATAGCGATGAGGTAGGGATGACTCTCTTCAAGGGTGTTGTATAGCTCATGAGGTTCGAGACTGTCATTGCGGTAAAACAAACATTCCAGCGGAGGTCCCACCGTCGCGTTGGAGCGCATGGTGGAATCAATGGACAGTATTGCGCAGCGCAGGGCGGTTTCGGGTGATGTCTCAGGGCGAATGATTCGGTCAAGAATCGGTTTCCCGTACTTGGTTTCGCCAATTTGCAGGTAGGGATGTTGCTCTGAGGCCGTGATGTGGTTGCCTTCGGGATAAATTAGATAAAGCTCCGATGGCGAGCCCTTGATTTGACCGCCCAGAATAAACGTCGCGCTGGCATCGAACCCTTCGGCGTCTGGGCCGCCCAACTTCTGGTACTTGGCTCGCTCCACAGAACTGATCTGGCCTATGTAGTCGGCGATCTCCGAAACGTAACGCGCCTTGGCAATGTTCATTTCGCTGTCGTCGGCGAGGTCTCGATGAAGTTGCGCTACAACAGCTTGGCTGGTGGCGAGGTTTCCTGCCGTTAACAGGACTAAGGAGCGTTCGTTGGCGACGTTGAAGCGGTGCATCTTGCTGTAGGTACTAACTCGGTCCGGGCCGGCGTTGGTGCGAGAATCGGAGCAAAAAACCAATCCGTCATTGAATTGTATGGCGAGGCAATACGTCATTTAGTGCGTGTAATTTTTGGTGAACAGACGAAACGGGGAAGCACTTAATATAGATCGTTGTGATCCGGGATGACAGTAAAAAACGCCGAGGTCAGGCAATTGTGCTGTGATGGCCGGACAGGGCGGCGGCCTGGGGTAGGGCGGGATACAAAGACCGTGGGTGTGTCCGCGTCCACCCTCTCGACTGGTCAGAGTGGATGGTCAGAATCCACCAGCGAGTCCTGCAAGATCGTGCGCCACAACGGTGTGAAGTAAATCGTGTTCTTGTGGACCAAGACCGGTGCACAATGGTGCGTTACTCGAGTAGTCAGTGAGATCTATATGCGCCCGCTTTTGTCCCTTACCTTGTCCCTCTTCCTGTTGGTCTTTGTTACCACTCTCCGAGCGGATGCCAAGGATGTTAGCGGTTCGGCACCGCTCACGACCTTGGAGTTAGTCGAGTACTTGAATTTGGATGGTCATGTGGAAGGCGGCTTTTTTCGCCGTACCTATGCATCGGATTACACGCTGCTCACCCGGGCAGGTGATCGGCGGCTGTCCATGACCTCGATTTTTTATCTGTTGGCGGCTCAGTCGCCGATAGGCCACTTCCATCTCAACCAATCTGACATTGTTCATTACTTTCATTTGGGCGACCCCATTACCTATCACCTGCTGTATCCAAATGGTGACTACCAACGGGTGGTGATGGGGCCCGATCTGCGTCAAGGGCAACTGCTGCAGCTGACGGTGCCAGGAGGCGTCTGGAAGGCGTCGGAAATACCCGGCGATGGCGACCATGGCTTCGGCTTGATCAGTGAGGCAGTGTCGCCGGGTTTTGAATACGCGGACATGACTTTGGGGCAACAGGATCAAATGCTGGCACGTTTTCCTCAGCATCAGAAGCTGGTTAAGCGACTGAGTCATGCATCGGTTCCAACCTCTGACCAATAGTGGGATCCAAAAGCGGGTTTCGTCCAGATCCGACACTGCAACGCCTCTAAAAACGCGCCGACAAGCGACAGGCGCGGCGGATCCGTTCTAGACTAGGACGTAAGGGCAAAAACAGCTCTTATCCGCAGTAGTGCGCAGCCAGCATTGGAGTTGTTTATGCAGAATGTTCTCGATCAGTACTTTGGTTTAACCGATCACGGTACGTCGGTATCTAGGGAAGCGTTGGCCGGCCTGACGACGTTCTTAGCCATGGCCTACATCACGGTAGTGAACCCTTTAATTCTCTCGGACGCAGGCATGGATTTCGGGGCGGTCTTTGTCGCCACCTGCTGCGCCGCAGCTTTCGGCTCCTTAATCATGGGGTTGCTGGCGAACTACCCCATTGGTTTGGCACCGGGTATGGGCCAGAACGCCTTTTTTACATACGCCGTGGTGGTGGGGTCAGGCCACCCTTGGCAGGCTGCGCTGGGTGCGGTTTTTATCTCCGGAGTGTTGTTTGTCATTATCAGCCTGTTACCTATACGCGCTTGGTTGATTAACTCGATTCCGCGCAATTTGAAGTTGGGTATGGCGGCGGGCATCGGGTTTTTCTTGGCTTTTATTGCCATGAAAAACGCTGGCATCGTGGTTCAAAATCCCGCGACCTTTGTAGGTCTTGGTGACCTCATCGCCTTTGGTCCCATCATGGCCTTGGTAGGTTTTTTTGCTATCACTGCCATGTCAGCCAGGGGAAATCGCAGCGCCGTTATCTTGGGCATGTTGCTGGTTTCCTTGATCGGTTGGTTTAGCGGTGAAACCGCATTTGTTGGTGTGGTCGCGCCACCGCCCTCGGCTGCGCCGGTTTTTATGCAGCTGGACATCGCTGCGGCCCTCGACATTTCAATGCTCAGCGTTATTTTGACGCTGCTGCTGGTAGACGTGTTCGACACTGCCGGCACCTTGGTCGCAGTTGCCACGCGAGCAGACTTGGTCGACAAAGCTGGGAATTTGCCGAGGCTCGGCAGGGCTTTGTTGGCTGATTCGGGAGCCACAGCCGTGGGCGCGCTCATGGGTACATCGTCGACAACCAGCTATATCGAAAGTGCTGCTGGTGTAGAGAGCGGTGGTCGGACAGGTCTGGCTGCAGTCGTGGTAGGGCTGTTATTCCTGTTCTGTTTACTCTTTGCGCCCTTAGCCCAAAGTATTCCGGGTTATGCGGCGGCAGGGGCCTTGCTGTTTGTTTCTGCGTCCATGGCCCAAAGTCTGGTGGGTATTGATTGGCCTGACGTCACCGAATCTACGCCGGCTCTGCTGACGGCGATCATGATGCCCCTGAGCTTCTCCGTGGCGAACGGCATTGGCATTGGCTTTATCAGTTATGTGTCCATCAAGATACTGGCCAGACGACACACGGAAGTGCCGATAGCCGTCTACGTTATTGCCTTAGTCTTTGCCGGGAAGTTTACTTTTTTATAGGTTCCAAACTCGGTTTCGAAGGCTCGAAGGCTCGAAGGCTCGAAGGCTGAAAGGTCTAACGGAGGGTAGTCCGAGCCGGAACCGGCTCGGACTGCGACGACAGTGCCTTAGAAGGAGTACTGTGCCCGTGCGATGAAGTGTCGCGGTAGCTCAGGCAGAACAATCGTGCTGCCAAACAGGTTCGGGAAGTTGGAGCGGAAGTAGCGCTCGTCGGTAAGGTTCTTACCTGTCAGCGAGAAGTTCCAAGAATCTGATTCCCAGCCAACGGTCATATTCAGCAGGGTATACCCTGGCAGTATGATGCTGTTGGAGAAACCTGAAGGAGCAGAGTCGACGTCGGTGACGCTGGCGCTGATGGTCAGACCGTTATCAAACAAATACGTGCCGTAGGCGGAGTAGATGTTCTCAGGCATACCTGCGCGCCGTCCGCCGCTAGCTGCAACATTGATCGGGCCGCCAATTTGGCCGCCGAATAGCAGGTGGGCTGGGACGTTAGGCAGATCTTCGGCGCCAAAGAAGCTGAAACGGTTGCCGTCTGCAATGCTGGCCAAGTTCTTGGCTTCGACGTTGGTGTAGGTTGCGCCGACAAATAGCGCATCATTCACCGCCCAACGCAGTTCAAACTCGGTACCTTCGGTTTTCACCGCTTGGTTGGTCACGATGGACTGAGCCGAGAAGTCCGTGCGCTCTTGCTCGTAGTGAGCTAGTGAGAAGTACAGTCGGCCATCTTCCAGCAGTTCGCCTTTCACGCCGAATTCCAGAAGGTCCGAGGAGTCGAAAGCGCCCCCAGATGCAACGTTGCTCACGGTCAGCTCAGCGCCTTGGCCCGCGATGACCGTAGCCTGCTCTGAAACGGTGATGTACGGAATGATGCCGGAGTTAGCGATGTCGTAGGACAGGCTGACGGTCCACGAGTTGCCGGAGACATCGTTGTCTGCCGACACGTCGATGTCAGAGCTCGTAGGGTCTGTCGTGAAGTTGTTGGAGCTTGCCAACAGCAGCTTGTCCACGGGTTGACGGCTTTCCATATCGATACGGTCATGGCGCGCACCGAGCAATAGCGACAAACCATTTTCCCAAGACAGATCGGTCAGGAAGGCGATACCGATGTCGGTATATTCACCGATGTAGTACTCGGTGTAGTCATCATCAATTGCGGTAGCCAGCAAGCGTGCGTCGAGAGCCGTGCTAGGACCGGTTAGGTCGCGGCGAGCGAAGTATTCGTTGGTGTAATCATCCCCATGCTCGAAATCCGTGTAACGGATGGATGGTGATAACTGAACCGAGGCGATTAAGCCGTCGAAGGTATAGGTTTTGCTCAACACCAGCTTGTCTTCTATAACATAGGTGTCGTGAAACTGAGAGAAGCCATAAGCGTTTTCGTTGACGTTCTCATAGGACTCGTAGAACAACTGGTTTTTCAGTTCCCAGCCAGAGTCAAGGTCAGCGATGATGTCGAAGTATAAAGTGGTAACGTCGTTTTCGAGTTTGTCTTCAGCACCGATCAGAGTTTTGTTCATACCCAACTGGGCTGTGCCTACATTGTTCAGAGCAAATGCGCTGAGGTCGCCAAGGGCATCTTCGAGTTCAGCAAAGGTTGTTGGTGAGTTCAGCGTCAGGCCGCCGGTGGCGAAAGCGAAAGCGCCAAAGGGGTTAAAGTCGGTAAAGCCGTCGCCATTCACATCGTATTCTTGGTGCGAGATTTTGCCGTCACCGTCTGTATCCAGCGGGCTGGGCGAACCTGTGATGTAGGTACCGTTGTCGATGAGGTCTTGAGTGATTCGGTTCCATCCGGCGTTTTGGGCGCCAGAGTAATCATGGTACATGCCACCGAATTGCAGCTGCACGCGGTCGTTCAGGTCCATGTCGAAGCTGGCCTGAACCAATGTCTGTTCCACGCCCGGTGAGTTGTCGTAGAAGCTGTCGGAATTCTCCAGCTCACCATACAAGTAAAAGCCCATGGGCTTGCCGGCCAGTTCTGCGGGACCACCAATCTCGGCGGTGAGAACACTCTTGTTCCAGCTGCCGGTGGTATAGGACAGGCCGCCGGTGTTTTCTTCGATGTAAGAGCCAGTCTCTTCAATACGGGCAGACTTTGGATTGAAGTTTAGGTACCCGCCAATTTTTGATGGGCCGTAAATAGGCGAGGCTGGTCCGCGGACGATGTCTACGCGGTCAGAAGCACCGATAGGTGTTGGATAGTTGCCGGGGTTATCCAGGCGGCGCACACCGCGAAAGTATGTTTCGCCTGGAGTGCCTCGAACATCCAAGCCGCCGGCTACGCCGAAGAAGGACTGGGTGAATGATCCGGGTGAAACCGTTACCAATTCGTCAATATCTTGCATGTTCATGCGATCCATCAGTTCTTCACTGACGGTTGAGACACTCCGTGGTGTTTCAAGAATGGACTTGTTGAAGCCAAAAATTGACTTAACGTCCTCGCCGGGCA
>JAYOVN010000011.1:0-12162 GCA_038151515.1 Gammaproteobacteria bacterium
AGTCCCGTCCGCTCCGCCATTTTCTCAGATCGCCACACAACGCCTAGGTTTCGCGCCGGTTATCGAAAAAAGGTTTTAGCGGTTCGCAGCGTGCAACGACGTTGTTCCCTCTGTTAAACGGTGTTCTCGCGCGGCGCGAGGGCCTCGATTACCAGAGTGACTGGATTACTCCGATGGATAGAGGATGCCTTTTTCGCTACCAGCAAATCCCGCGGTTATCTCCAACACGGCGTGACCGTGATGAATTTGACCGAATTCGTCAGCCGCCCGCACAGTGACCGTGTGTACGCCAGGGGGAAGGCCGGCGTCTAAGTCCGCTTCGAATAAGTGGGTTGAGACCGTCGCTTCTACGAAAGATTTTTTGTCCTCCTTGTGCCGCACGAATTGCTCAAGCATGTAGGGATCTTTACGAAGGCTTCGCTCCAGCGGTTGGTATTCGCCGTTATTGATTCGGTAGCTGACGGACGATTTGGGGCCTCCGTCGAACAGGTTCACCATAATCGTGGCTGCTGCCAACTCGTCCTGAGACATCCTGCCATCAAGCAGCTGGCCGGCTTTGAAGTCACGCATGCCATTGGCCCGTAACTGGTGGTGGGCCACATCGAAGCGAATGCGCATTTGTTGGTCTGCGGGTTTGCCTGCGCCTTTAAAACGCACCGCGAGATCTGTCGAGTCAACCTCGAGGATGTGATAGCCATTGGGTGTGCCGTCGCGCTGATCACTGATGGCAATGCCGCGTTCATCAAAGGGTCCGCTCCACCACGAGCCAGACACTGTCGCCAATACATGATGGTGAAAGGTGCCAGGGCCGTCGAAGCCATCTTCTTTGTCGAAATACACATGGTTGGTAGTATGGGTGTGACCTGCTACCGAATAGAGATTCGGGCGTCCGCTGAGCAGGCGAAATAAACGCTCACGATTGTCCGTGGCGTAGTTCCCATCTTCACTGCCGAGTGGGGCATGGGTGGCAACAAAAACCAGACGATCCTCGTCCACAAACTCCAGCTCTTTCTCAAGCCATCGCAGTTGCCGTTTGCTTATTCTGGCCTCGTAGCCGCCATTGCCCCGAATGTCGCCGGGGTCGGCTTCACCGCGGCCTTTGTAGTCAATGTTGTCGAGTACTACGAACAGGGCGTCAGCGTATTCAAAGGCGTAGTAAGGAGGGCCAAAGAACTTTTTAAACGTCTCTAGTGAGTGCTCGTCATCCTTGGCTTCAAAGTTGATCTCGTGATTTCCGGGCACGTTGTACCAAGGTATGCCGATCTGTGCGATCAGGGCGTTGTAGCGTGGGAACATGGACAGGTCATCGTACAAAATGTCGCCCATGGTCATGCCGAAGGCCGCATCGGTGCCGATGAGCTCGGCAATAACATCGTCCCGGATGTAGTCGAGTTCGCGCTGAGTCTGAGGCTGGGGATCGGCAAATAAAATCGCCTCAAACTGTTGGGACTCTTTTCGCTCGATCAGGGGAAAGTCGATTTGTTCCGGCAGCGGCCCCGTTGGTGCTATGCCAGCGTAACGCATGCCCTCCGGCGAACCTGCAGGCTGATGGATGTAGTAGAACTGAGGCAGCATATGAGCATTTACCGGAATCGCGTGGTCGCGGGGTTTGGTAATGAAAATAATGCTCTGCTCGTCTATTGGTAGGGTGTAGCGACCATCGTTATCTGTTGTTACCACGTCTAGGCCGTTGCTCACGCGAACGCCAGGGACGCCGGTTTCCGAAGCGTCTAGCAGGCCATTTCTATTGCTATCGAGAAACACCCGTCCAGTGGCATCGGCTGCTAGGGTAAGTTGGGGAAGCGTCAAAAAAGCGAAAAGAATGAACGCGCGCATGGTGGAGTCTCCTCTGATCTTGGCGGGCATAGGGTTTGTGGCAGCCTAAAAAATATTCAGTGATTGTGAAGCCCGAAGATTGCTGCCGCTCCGGGCTCATTTCTTCCTTGGGCGCAGGCAGTAATCATTGCGTTTGGGAATCCTCAGCTAGTCGAAGCCTCATACCCAATCCATATGTCACAGGGTTCTGGGGAGACAATTATACATTGACCGAAGGACCGGTATTTGAAAAGGTCGACGGGTCAGTGAATTAACTCAGATAAAAGGCTGGAAAAATGAAAAAAATAACAAGCACACTCGTTACAACCATCGCTCTGATTGGAAGCGCTTGGGCCTTTGCATCCGAAGAGGCAGTTATCACAATCGGCGGTGTCGAAATGGAGAATTCGTCGAGCAGTGATGCCTTCGAAGCCGTCAAAAAGAAGTTGGGACGTTGGGAGGGCCAAATGACGCAATCTCTCACAGGTGAAACGTTTGATGTTTCATACGAATGGGCTGTGACCTCGGGGGGCAACACGATTACCGAAACGATCACGGAGGATGGCGTTGAAATGCTGACAACTTATAGCGATCAAGACGGTGAGATGGTCGTAAAACACTACTGTGGATTGGGCACTGAGCCTGTATTTCAGGTTAGCGAGCTTACCGCCAACAGCATGAGTATCGCAGTTGACGAGCAGCGCAGCGGTCTGCACAGAGGGCATCATAGTTTCGTTACAGGCATGAAATGGACAATGGACGCGAAGAATCCAAACGCCATGGTCTTTGAAAATACCGTTGTGATAGACGGTGAAGAGACCAAGAATCGCGCTGAGCTGAAGCGAACCATGTAATGGTTTGGAAAGGGTGCTGAACCCTCTCCTTCGCTGCCACTGATTGGGGCTAAATCCTGAGGATTTACGTAGTCAGTGGCCAAGAAGCTAGCTGGAGCAGGAAGAAGCACTCCCTAGGTAGATTGCTATCCTCGAAATGAGGTGCTTTTTACCTTCTTACCCAGCGACTGGTGGCTGCGACATCCTCGATGGGATTGTCGCTTTCCTTCCAACCTCGAAAGCCGTCGGCGATATGCGCCACGTTGCGATACCCCATATCTTGAAGAGCAAGCGCCGCGTAAACCGAGCGCCCGCCGCCGGCGCAGAAAACAACAATTCTTTGATCTTCTCCCTCGAAAAAGTCCCGGTAATAGGGGCTGGCCGGATCGGCCCAAAATTCCAGCATGCCCCTCGGCACATGCTTGGAGTTGGGTATTGTGCCCAGGTCCACTCGCTCCTGTATTTCGCGCAGATCGACCAGCAGTAAATCCTCGCTGGCCTGTTGTTCTTGAACGAAATCGGCCACCGAAAGATTTTCAATGGATTGGGTTAAGGACTTAATTTCACTGAATACATTTTTGATCGGCATAAAAATTTCCGCTTCGGTTGGCCCGGGTAAGGGCCATGTTAGACCATGCGTTATCGGTTTTGCAGACAGTTGGTGGCCGCAAAACGCTGCCTCTTTCTAAAACGACTCATCCGTTCTGGATTCCAGCAAGTGCGGAATTCGTTCTATTACGGACAGCTTCTCGACTCGGAATCAGCTGTTCGATTGCCCTCCCTAGAGCTTACCGTCCTCATCGTTCAACGTTTTAGCCTTCTCTTCGGCGACGAAAGCGGTATGACCTGCAAGAACTTCAGGCGGGCGCTGGCGCCGGCGTTTGTTGCGCCACGCAAGGACCACTGGATTTCCGGCGGAAACTCGTCGTTGGTTTCTCCTGACCAACGATGTCGGCTAGGATGCAGGCCTGTGCCGCTGGGTGAACAAAGACAGTTTTAGCTGTTTGACGCATTTTGTGCCCATGTGGAGCCGGCTCTATTCAAGGGTTTTAGCTTCCCTGACAGAGCATTCAGGCGGTACCTAGGATGCGCTGTCTTAGGAGCACGCCCAAGAGCCCTTTTAATCACTGAAGATAAGACCCTTATGCAATCTGTTATCAATAACTCGCAAGTTAACCGAATTGATGTCATTCGGCCTGATGCGCCCAGCCTAGCCGGATACGGTGATTATGATGTCGGCGTTCGTACCCTGACATTGATAGACGAGAACAGGGTAGATGTACTCAACACCTTGCAAGGCCAGCTCAATACCATTTATGACCGTAGCCTAACCGTCGAGGTTTGGTATCCGGCGACGTTGGGCCGCGAGGAAAACCGTGGCGGAGAATATCGAACGATCACTCGAAACCCGGAGATCAGCACCACACTGTTCGGCCAGGGTGTTCGTGACGCAGCTCCAAACCTGACCGTTGGACAGTGTCCGCTGGTGGTGATTTCTCACGGCTATCCCGGCAATCGCTTCCTCATAAGTCATCTGGGCGAAAACCTTGCCAGCAAGGGCTTTGTTACCGTATCCATAGATCATCGGGACAGCACCTACGACGACCAGCAAGCGGTTTCCAGCACGCTTTATAACCGTCCATTAGATCAGCGCGTTGTCATTCAGCGTATCGACGAGTTGTCCGAGGATAAGGGCAGCTTTTTGTGTGGGCTGGTGGATGCGAGCAATACCGGCGTTGTCGGCTACTCCATGGGCGGTTTCGGGCTGATCAACAACCTAGGTGGGGGCTTCAGCGACATTGCCTTATCATCACCCATGGCACCGCCTAACGAGCTGCTGGCTCAGCACGCGGCACGAAACCCGCAATATGCTGAACATCTGGACCCGCGCATCAAGGCGGGTTTTGCCATAGCGCCATGGGGGATGGAAAGCGGGGTTTGGCTCGCTGAAGACTTGGCGGGCATCAAGACACCAACCTTCTACGTGGCTGGTGATAACGACACCATTTCAGGATACGAGCGAGGCGTGCGTGCCATCTATGAAAACGCGGTAAACAGCGACCGGTATCTGCTGACGTATCAAAACGCCGGTCACAATGCGGGTGCCCCCTATCCGGTGCCTTGGGAAATACTCGACAGCCCTTCAGGCGAGGGCGCGGATCATTACATGGATCCGGTGTGGGATAACGTTCGCATGAATAACGTGATGAACCACTTTGCCACCGCGTTCTTTGGTCTGTATCTAAATGCGGATTCGTCCATGTCCAAGTACCTAGATCTTTCTCAAGACGGGGTCAAAGCCACAAATGCACCCCATGGCGATTGGCCCGGATTCGAAGACGGATCGGCGGTGGGCCTGACTCTGGAGAAGCTTTTGCGCGTAAGCGCGTAATGGCTAAGCGCGAATCTAGCAAGCCGGTGGACAAAGGGCTGCCTCTTCGCCTTCGTAGCAAACAGACTGCTCGGCCCCGTATTTTTCGTTGATCAGTTGATTCGTGACTGCGGCCCGACGGTCCGGTCAGTTCATCAGTTCAGCCGGGTTTCGAAGGATGCACGCCACTGGGCCATGGTCTGGAATTCCGGCTCGGATTCGATAAGTGTTTGTGTGCTGGCGGCGATGTCGGCATCGGATTGATCCAGATCAAATCCTTTCGCGAAGGGCTGGGCTACGTGAAAGGGACTATCCACAAAGCACTCCAAGCCATTGCCTTCTGGGTCGTTGAAATACAGGGACCACGCATTGCCATGACAAATTGGCAAGATCGGATCAATGCCAGCGGCTGTTAAGGCGGTGCGCAGGGTGCGCAGGTCATCAAGGTCACCGGTACGAAAAGCCATATGATCGGCCAGTACGAATCCGTGCCCCGGCGACTCTTTGCCCTCGATCAGCACGATCTGATGATGATTGTTCGGATCTTGGCTGATGAAGGCTAGCCGACCGCCGCCGGGTACCTCCCCTTGGTTGGTCAGATAAAACCCCAACACGTCGCCATAAAAGGCCAACATATTGTCTAGATTTTGCACGGCTAGGGTGGCGTGGGACAGTGTCAGTCTGGGTGTGTGCGACATGTTGAGGTCTCCCAATGGTTGTTGTCTTGGGTGGTGCCAGCGCTTACCGCTAGTGCCCGAAATTCGGTGGCAAAGATCCTTGGATTCCTAGCGTTCTATATACCTCAGCGGCCATGGAGAATGCCAGCTTGCCTGTGGCGACCGGCGTCCGTATTGCCGGCCCCTGTGGGATGCAGCTGTCGTTAGAGGGTAGGGCGAACCCCACATTGCTGAATGCCAATTTCTTGTATGCGGCGCTGGATAGCCGGCACGCATGAGCGGCTGAGCCTAGCTGTATTCTGGCGGCAGCTTTGAACCACGAAAACCCAAGCCGGAGCCGTCAGACCCGCTTCAGTTCGATATGTTTTACCTTGGCCTGACCACCATGTTCGCCTCGTTACCGGTGACGTTACTCTCGGTGTTTGTGCTGATGTGAAAAGTTCCGCGACAACTGGTGGATGGGACCAGGCAGTTGGCGCCCGCGAGGCATTAGTTTCGTCTGGTTCTGGCCAGGTACTGGGCCGGTGTTTCGCCGAACCAGCGCTTGAAGCTGCGTCTGAAACTTGATGTGTCGCTAAAACCCATTAAATGACCAACGCTCTCCACGGACAGGCTTGCCTCGGTGAGGTAGTTGATGACCTGCTTTTTAGCCAGCTCGTCGCGAACCCTCTGAAATTTCGTTCCCTCGGCATCTAGCCTTCGGATCAGCGTCCGCGGACTGATGTGTAGTTTTGCCGCAACCTCGCCCAAAGACCAAAGTCGTCCCGGATTTTCTGCCATCAGTGACGCAACTCGTTCCTCGGTGGTCAGCGAGCCCTTTTGCATCTCACTGGCTCGAATTTCATCCAACTGGCGTTGGCAAGCGGCCACGGCCTGCTGGTGCAAAACCGGATCGGCAACCACAGAAGGCTTGGACAGCAGAGCCTTGGGAACGATGATTTCCGTGGTCCTGTGATTGAATGTGATGTCGCGACCAAAGTGATCACAGTACTTATCGCCGTACGCTGGTTTTGGGTAGGAAAAACAGCAGCGGCCATTGAACGCTTCGGGGCCGGCAAAAAAGTGAATGGCCGAGAAAAGACCACTCAGCACGGCCTCGGTGACGAAAACGCGCAGCTCCGCTAAGTCGAAGGTTTCTGCAAAACACACCGATAGTCCATTGGGGCGTTCGCTCAAAGAAATGTCAAAAAATTCCGTTCGGGTTTGGCCGTAGGTGGCAAGTAACTGGAGTGCAGTTTTAAGATCCGGACTGCTGAAGGTCGCAACGCCCAAGGGGCCGTGGGATGACAGGTGTAGCTGGATGCCAACGGAAAGACCGAGATCGTCGGTGCCGGAGATGGCCAAGGCATTTCGGAAGATCCGGGCCATATCGTCCCGAGAAATTGTGCCGTCCAAGGACATGAGTTCCTCATAGGCCACATTGGTACCTTGGAAATAGCCGCGGTGGTCTTCCTCGCTGAGTCTGAGGTGTCGAAACAAAATGCGGGCATAGTTGGACGAGGGGTGTTTGGGGTTGGGCATCTGCTGTCGCTTTCGTTGGGATGTATGGCGCCGACTGCGCATTGTCACTATTTGTCCCCCTTGTGTCATTCTCGGCTCTGTCTCAGTGCGACACTTTTCCGAACAATGAAAGCATTAAGAATCCAGTGCCACATTCTAGGAGGGCTAGTGCAAACCGAAGTCGTTTTAACAGATCCGCCCGATGATCCCGCACTGTTTAAAAGCCTGAGACAGCGCCCTAGGGTAGCTTGGCCAACGGTAGCGCTGCTTTTTGTCGCCTACGGCATCTTCGTTGGATCAACGTTTGCGTATATTCAAGGGGAGATATCGCTAATTTGGGCCATCGCACTCAACAGTGTGGCTGCGTACATTTCGTTTACGCCTACCCACGAAGCGTCGCATCACTCGGTGAGTTCTAATCACCAGTTGAACGAGTGGGTGGGTCGAGTTGCCACGGCTTTGCAGTCTCCAGTGCCGTTTTTCAGAGCCTTTCGCTACCTCCACATGCAGCATCATCGGTTCACCAACGATAAGACCAAGGACCCCGACGTTTACGTCGGCACGGGTCCTTGGTGGCTGCTGCCCTTCAAATGGCTGTCACTGGATCTCAGCTATCTCTACTTTTATTCGAGGCCCTCGGTGTTCCCAAAAAGGCCCAAGGGTGAGCGCTTGGACCTGCTGGGTGCATTCGTCTTTGGAGCCGGCGTAGTCACCGCGGTAATTTGGGCGGGTTGGCTGGAATACTATGTGCTGCTGTTTGTCGTCCCCGGGCGCATTACAGCGCTCTTTTTGGCCATCGCCTTTGATTTTTTGCCCCACTTTCCGCATCAAGCCCAAGATCAGCCCTTTCAGTGCACCTCAAACCGCGAGGGTATGGAATGGCTGATCACCCCACTCTTAATCTTCCAGAACTATCATCTGGTTCATCACCTTTACCCCACGGTGCCCTTTTATCGCTACCTAAAAATCTGGAAGTCTCGGCAGCACTTTCACCTATCGCAAAATCCGGCAACAACCACTACCTTTGGGCTTAGGCCGATGGTGGGAGCAACCGGGCTCCGCGGCACCGAAAAATAGAGATAATCAAACCGAGGTGCGGCGGGGCGCTCAGGTCAGCAAGAAAGGTTATCTGATTGAGGCCACCAAATTTAGATAATGGGGCTGAGGTCCTGAGAGGGAGGTAGTCATGTTCGACGGGAACTATGTGATGTGGGGCGGCGAGCACAGCTTATTTACTCGTAAGCTCCAAGCCATGCTCAATTATTTGGGAGTGGACTACGAGTTCAAGCTCAAGACTCAGGATACGGGTCCACGTATGGAGGCCCGCATCGGGACTCACTTTATCCCGGGTCTCGAAACGCCAGAGGGCTGGTTCATCCATGATTCAACCCCAATCGGCCTGATGCTGAACGCGAAATATCCTGATCGGCCGATCATGCCAAGCGCACCGGTTCAGCGTATTGCCGCGCACTTACTGGAGGATTGGGCGGATGAGTGGTTTGGCCGGTATGCCATCAGCAGCCGCTGGTGCTATCCGCATAATATCGATCATGTGGCCATTGGGTTTTATGCCAACTCCATCGGCAAGTTTATGGCTGAGGGTTTGACTGAGAGCGAGCACGCGGAGGCTGCACAGCGGATTAAGTTTGTGCGCGATAATTTTGGCCTCAACGCCTGCGCGAATCGGGGCTGCGGCCCAGATCAGGCTGCCCATGTGCGACGCGACTTCGAACAGCTTATGCAGCATGCGGATCAACACTACGGGCAGCACTTGTTTTTGCTGGGAGACCGCCCAAGCTTAGGAGACTTCACTTTTGCGGGCTTATTCAAAGCCCACATAGCCGCAGATCCAGAGCCGCGCACTTGGATCGAAGGCAGTGCCCCGGCCATGCTCGAGTATATGGATCGAGTTTTCGATGCCCGCTCAGACGAAGGGCAGTACCTGCCCGGCGATGCCCTGCCGGATACCTTGATGCCCTTTTTCGATCATATGCGAGACAACTATCATCCGTTCCTCAGGGTTTCTCGGGAAGCGCTGGCGGCTGGTGAGAAGTGGTGCGAGGTGGATCTTGGTGAGGGCCCCGTGCCTATGCGCTCGCTCAAATACAGCGAAGTCAGTCGCTGTCATATAAGGCGGGAAATTGAGGCTTTGCCAGCAAATGAGCGTGCCGAGGTTGACCGAGTCCTTGGCCCATTGGGCGTGCTGGATGCCTACCTGCTTCCGCCGCTGAACTTGTAGCTGAACCGTTAGCTGTACCTATAAGGGAGTATTTGCCGGGCTCGGGCAAGATCCGAGGCGCCTGTACTTAAGTCGATAGAAGCGCTAGCGAGCTCTTCGAGTTCGTTTGATCCGGCTGGGGTTGCAAACTAATACCAGTTCAGCTGCTTGCGTATAATCGCCTCAAACTCCTCGAAAGACCCGGTGGCTTTCTGGGCAGCAAGAAGCCGCGCAGCGTCATCGCCTACTGGAATGCGGAACGGTGTCGATGCGTCCGTTGCCGCTCGTACTATCGCATCCGCCACCAGTTGAGGGTCCTGTGGTTCGCGATCGCTGCCGAGGTTGCCCAGTGCCGCGGCAAAGTTCTGTTGCAACGGGTAGTGCTCTGTTGATTCCCAGTCCTCTGGTCGGAGGATATTGGCGCTGAAGCTGGTGGAGGCGAATCGCCCGGGTTCAATCAGATGCACGCGAACACCTGCTGGTGCAACTTCGTAGTACAAAGACTCGCTCATGCCTTCTAGCGCATATTTTGACGCGGCATAGGCCCCACCGTAGGGAGAAGCGATTCGGCCAAGCACACTGCTAATGTTCACGATGACCCCGCTGCCTCGTTGTCGCCAGCTCTTCATGACTTCACGGATGGTTCGCAACGGTCCCATCACGTTGGTATCGAGCTGGCGCTGCATGAGTTCGTCCGAGATCAGTTCAAGAGCTCCCTGAACTTCAAAGCCCGCATTGTTGACCAGCACATCGATAGACGCGGCATCAGACAGGGCGGTTTCAATCGAGCTGAGATCGCAGACGTCCAGCTGTCTTAGCTCGATGATCAGTCCCTCAGAGGCGCATTCTGCTTCAAGTCCCTGACCCTTTGCGGTATCGCGCATGGTTGCAATTACGTGGTGGCCTTGGCGGGCCAGAGTCAACGCCGTCAGCCGTCCGATCCCCGCATTGCTGCCGGTGATCAGAATTCGAAGTGGTTTCATGGAAGATCCTCAAGGCGGTTCAATAATCGACAGTTAGATAAGAGTCTGTTCAGCCAAAGCACTTAGGCAGATTCGGAGAATAAAAGGCCGCCCCGTTTTTCAATGGTGCAACTCCTGAGTCGAGCCTTCAGGCTCAACAACTCTTTTCCGCCATTGAAGCGGTTCAACCACGGCTCCAATTGCCCTTCCGCCGGGTTGGTCATGGCGGCATCCAGTCGCTGCAGCATCCAAATCTGGTAGGGCACGACCATTCTGCGCGACGGGATTCCCCCGATCACGAAGGGGACCGTCAACGGGCCGTCTCCGGTCTGCAGCGCTTCAAATCCCGGTGTGGCGGTAAATGTTTTGCGTGGCAGCTCGTCCCCGGGCGAATGGCCGTCGCTGGACAAGTGGATTTTTAGCGCGTCGATTGACGTTTTCAGGTAGGGCCACATCTCGTTAAAAAACATGGCCAAAATTGGTTCGAGGGTCTCGGGTACCTCATCTGCTTCCAGCCAAGCACCGCCATCGCTGAGCACCTGTCGTTCCTCCAGTTCGCCGTTAGCATCCAGACCGTAGTATTTGTGGCCGTAACGTCGGGCGTTCAGGCAGTTTTCGGCATTGGTGCGTTCTACCCACTCGGCGACCAGCGGATATTGGGTGCGCAGATCGAAGCCCGGAACTGGGTCCCGAAAAAAGTGGACATAGATAGGGCCGAGCAAACTGAAGTCAGCCAGAGAGGGGCAGCCACCAAGCAGATAGTCG
The DNA here is from genome assembly GCA_038151515.1 of Gammaproteobacteria bacterium. Taxonomy (GTDB): domain Bacteria; phylum Pseudomonadota; class Gammaproteobacteria; order Pseudomonadales; family Azotimanducaceae; genus UBA4421. Next base: position 11,142 of record JAYOVN010000011.1, read on the forward strand.
TGGGATTGCAGATGGGTCTCTAGCAGGCTCAGCAGCCGATCCAAGCAGGCTTGCCAGGCTTCCTGAGTGTCTTGATTGCAGCCGAGTTGAATGAGTCCCGCATATGGGCCTTTGAGATCCTTGTCGGTGTCGTTAATTCCAAAGGCTTTGTCGAAAAACTGTGCGCCGGCTGATCGCCGGGCGGCGCCGTTGCGCCCCGGAGCAAGGAATGACCCCCATTGCTGTTCGTTGAAGGCACGGTGATTGGGTCGTTGGGCAGGCTTGCTGTAAAACCAACGCTCCCAACAGGCGGGTACCACAAGCCATTCGTCGGCCAACAGCTCGACCAAGTAAACCGCCAGCCTTTGTTTGGGTGTCTGTGGAACTACAGATGTTTTCGTGTGGGCTTCTTCGCAGTAGTCGATGATCTCGCTGGAATCTTGTATCCACGAACCGTCCGCCGCTGCCATTTGGGGCAGAGAGGGGCTGCCTGATCGTTTCGTCAGCAGGCCATTGATCAGTTCCGGCGTGGCTAATATGTCTTGAAATCCTTCACCCAGGTCGCCTTGATCATGCTTAAAACGCAGGTACGACCGGACCTTCGCGGAAAAGATGCTGTGCTCGACAGAAAACAAACGATACATAGTGTGATCCCTTAGGTTTGTCATAGGGCAAGGGGCGATAGCGCGGAACTGATTGTTACTGCGGGCCTCGCTGAGGGTCGTTCCTCGTTACCTGCTCTGTTGCGGGCTTGTACATCCCGAGATTCCTTTTCAGTGCATTCGCGTTCGTTGGGCCTGGTGCACTGAATCGTGAAAAGTTGATAGTCCGTTGCTTTAGGCGGCGCGCTGCACACCACTTGCACGCTAAAAGTGACAAAACCTGCAAAAAATGTCAATTTGTATGAAATTCCTGCGAACAGGCGTGAGTCGCTTTGAAATTACTGACTCGGCGCCGTTAGCCAAGGGTAAACACCTGCCAAAGGTTTTGATAAAGGAGCTGTCTTGGAGGAGCCTTTGCCGAAGAATTCTAATAGATGCAC
>JAYOVN010000011.1:12262-50562 GCA_038151515.1 Gammaproteobacteria bacterium
TTGATAAAGGAGCTGTCTTGGAGGAGCCTTTGCCGAAGAATTCTAATAGATGCACATTTATAGACCCACTTTTACTAACGCACTTGCGCATAAGCGCATTCAAACAAGCGATTGCACGCTGAGAGAGAAAACAAAGGATGAAGCAGTTTAAAGATAAAATCGTGGTGATTACCGGGGGTGCCACAGGCATCGGGTACGCCTTAGCCAAGGTCTTTGGTGCCGAAGGCGCGACGGTGGTGATTGCCGAGCCGCGACTCCACCGGCTTGAGGAATCGGTAGCGGCCCTGACGGATCTTGGCGTTGATGCCAGTTTCTGCCCATGCGACGTTCGCGATCCAGACAGCGTGCTTGGGTTGGCAGACTACGTTTGGCGTACGTATGGGCGCGTCGATGCGGTGATTAACAACGCAGGCATTACCGCTCTCAACCACCCGGTTACCGATTTGCCGCTGCAAGAATTGCACAAGGTTTTCTCTGTTAATTTTTTCGGCCAATGGCATGTGGCCGCGACTTTTGGCAAGCGTATGGTCGAGCAAGGAACGCCAGCGAGTCTTTATAACGTGGGATCTGAGCTGTCGTTTTTCAGTTCAGTTCCCAATGCAACCGCCTATATGGCCACGAAACACGCGATTTTGGGTCTTACCGAAGGCCTGCGTGAAGAAATGCCAGACTTCATTGACGTCGGGCTGATTGTTCCTGGATTTGTTGGCACTGAAATGCACCGGCCCAAGGTGGCGGAACGGGGTATGAGTGCGGATCAATTCGCGGCCATGGCGTTCCCCCAAATTCAGGCCGGGGAACGCTTTGTTGTAACCCACGCCTACAACATCGAGCACATTAGGGAGCGCTTTGAGGCGATATCCACAGCCTATTCGACCTATGCACCGCGCTACGAAGGCGACGATGACTATGATGTGAAGACTATTATTTCCCGGGGGCGTAAATGAGTCGGACACTGGAGAAGCTTGCGGAAGGTTTTAACCTGATTGAAGGGCCCGTGTGGGATACGTCACTTGGTCTCGTGTTTTCCGATGCCGTTGATGGCGGCGTCTTTGCCCTATCTGAAGAAGGCCAAGTGTCCGAGGTGTTTAAGCATCGAAAAGGCATCGGCGGCATTTCCAAGCACCAATCGCAGGGCTTGATCGTTTCAGGCCGCAACATCGCCTATAAACCATTGGAGGGCGGCGAAACAATCACCCTTTTAGACCGGGACGAGTCCGCAGGGATCACCGGATTTAATGACATCACCACGGACCGCTTCGGCAGGCTATACGCTGGCTCCCTAGGTCCTGAACCCATGGGTGCAAAGAGTAGCGAGGCGGCGGGCAAGCTGTTTCTTATCGACATTGACGGTGGGGTGAAGGAAGTGGCCAGTGATATCAGACTCAACAATGGGATGGCGTTGTCGCCGGATGGCGGCACGCTCTATCACTCTGACTCGCTGAGGCGGTCAGTTTTTAAGTATGCGGTAAGGCCCGATGGTTCTCTTGGCGAGAAAACGCCGTTTGCCCGTGTCCCCAAAGGTGGTCCCGACGGTCTGGTGGTGGCTGCGGATGGAACTGTTTGGGTTGCCCTAGCGGGTGGTGGTCATGGGGTGGTTGTTTTCAACCAAGACGGTACTGAATCAGATTTCATTGAGATACCTGAGCCTTTGTGTACGAGCCTGTGTTTTGGGGGCGACGATTTAAAGACCCTCTACATCGTTTCAGGATCCGAAGGGGCGTCGTCAGACAAAGCCGGATCAGTATACCGTACCCGTGTCGAGGTGGCTGGCGTGCCAGTGGCGGATGCGGCCATCGACCTCCGCCAGCGCCGAGCTTAGTTAGTCTCAAATCACACAACTGGGCCTTTCTGAGTTGATGGCGTGGAAACGCGTGGCCGGGCGGCATAGGCGGGATCGGCTGGGCGGAGAACTGGATTTGCTTTGCAATTGGTCGAATCTAGGTGAATGAGCGGTCTGGAAAACCAGACCGCTATTCGATGCTCGTAGACCTACAGGTCGGCTACAACGGTATTGATGTTTTGTCTGTGAACCTTGCGAATGCCCGCTACCTTTTTCTGGAAAGCGATGAATGCCTTAGAAGGATTCGTATTGGCCAATAGGGCAGCCATGTCCTTTGCGCCAGCAAAAGCCAAGTGTGTTACGTCGCTATTGGCGCCGCCCTGCACACGCCACAGCCCGTAGCCGCCACTGAGATCACCGCTTTCGATTTGAGCGGCCATCAATTTCTTGTAAGCCGCTACGTAGGCGGCTTCATCTGAAATGCTCATTTGCCAAACGATGTACGCACCATCTTGAGAATAGTCCCCCCCAGCGACAAGGGTTTTAAACAATTGATTCGATTTGTAATCTGCTTGTTGAGAAAGCACGGCCCACGCGTCAGCCCATTCTCGACAAGCGTCAAATGCTTGGAATGACGCCGCTACCGCATCAGCGTCAGGAAAACTCCAGATGACGGAATGGGTTATGTCTTCGTTGCCATTGAAGTTCTCTCGCATGATGCGAATTGTGGTTGGCATGTTCTGCCTGCAGTCGGTTTGGGAAAATTGGGTCAGAGCACCAGCGACGCTGGCTGGGTCTGATGTTTCCAACTGAAAGATTGCTGAGAATTCTGGGATGCTTACCTCGGCGGCGTTGACGGCTTGTGTCGTGAGCCCGGTGCAAAAGAGCAGAGAGACTAGTAGCTTTTTCATTGTTATTCCTTGTTATTTGCTTTGCCAAAACTGGCTGATCGAGCCTCTGAAAATACAGCGACAAAGTCAATTGTGTTCTTAATCCGATTGGGTCTGGGGATAAGCTGAATTGTGTGACTGTGGATTTTCAGAGGGGCTGATGAGTTAGGCTGCGTCACGTTTGGGTTGATAGGGTTGAACGATCTCAATCGACCCATGGTGATGGCTGGGTCGAAGCCAAACGGAGGATGGATCATTGGCTGGCAAAGATGGTCTAACTTGAACGGATTTGGTGTGTTCACACTATGACCATCGGCGCCAAGGTGAAGAGGCGCTGCAGCCAACAACTGGTAAGGGTATTTATGAAACTCATTCCCATTGGACTGGAACCGGCAGTAGCAAGCGGCGCTGGCTGGGCCCGAAGCCTGAAATACGCCGTGGCGATGGCCTGCTTCTTGCCTCGGAATTCTGCGAATCTGATTCCTTGTGAATGCGCTATGTAAACAAAAGGTTTATGTTACAGGGTGTTATAAGAAAATTGGGGAGCCCAGAATGTTAAAAAATCTGAATAGGTTGATAGTCGCCTTGTGCGTTAGCGCAGCCATGAATGTTAGTGCCGGGCATCATGAAGCGTCTGACACAGCAGCCAAAGACCTAGTGGTGGCGGCCTATGCTACTTTCGCGTCGGGAGATACAGATGCTTGGGCTGCCATTCACACAGACGATTTGCAATTTACCGTCTTCGGTCAGCTGCCTCAGTCAGGGGTGTTTATTGGTCAGCAAGCTGTGATTGATAACGTATTTGCGAAGATTGCCGCACATTGGCCGGAGTTTTCGGTGACGCCTATCAACTTTGACGTCGTGGGTGACACGGTCTATGTGCACAATAAGATGACGGCTGCAGGGCTGGATAGTGAAACCATGCACATGTTCCGCCTGCGCGACGGCAAGATCGCTGCGTTCACCGCCTTTGAAGATACTGATTCCATGCGTCAGGCCATGGTGACTCCATAGTTCAGAGGTCCTAGGGTTCGTGCACCTGAGCCCCGGGCGGGTTTGGTGGTGGACCGCGATTGGTTTGTCCTGAAATGATCAAGGATCTGATGATGTTGTATTTACTGGCCGGTCCTCGTCGTTACGTTGGCCTAGGGTTGGCCTTGGCTCTAGGGCTGAGCCTGCTCTCGAATCCATCGCTGGCCAATGACACTACCAAGGTGTCATTCGTCCGAGGGACAGACCTGATGACTCTGACCCAAGTAGTTCAGCTTAGGCTTGGTAGAAATAAGCTAGGTAAGCTGGGCCAAAGCAAAATCATTGTGGTCGAGGTGCCCAAGGGCAAGTATCAGGTGGAAACCAAGGTAGGCCTGAGCTTGGGCGTCCCCAACGTCACTGGCTTCAATGGCGCTAAAAAATTTAAAGGGAAGGTGAACTTGGATCAGGATGCCCACTACTTCAAGGTGGTGTTCAAGGCGGCTCTTATGGGCGGGCGACACCATGTGATCGAAGTGAATCAGGCCGAGTTTGACGAATTGGCGGCTAAAGCTGAAAGCGTTGACGCCTCTTAATCCATCCTAAGAGCCAAACGTCTGGTCAAGCTGCTCAGCTCGGCCTGACCCAGCCCAGCGCTTTTGAAAACCCCGGCGTAAGCTTCTCGTTAACAAACCTCTTCGTTCCTCTCGGTAATTGGTTTGATCCTGCTAGCGGCAATCCGGCAAGCTCGAGCTATAAACCGGCAAGTTTTTTCCTAAAGTTCCTCAAGTGTATGCCGATACCTCTCTTAACCGGCAAAACTTTGCCGGCTGGGTTGTAATTCGGCAAACCTATGCCTTCTAAAATTTTCTCGAAAAGAGATGGTTTGGAAGGTAGAAGGCTTCGAGTATCTCGATGGGCTGATAGGTAATAAATGTCAAGTTGTTGCCTCGGTGTGTTGCGACTTATGTGGGAGTTTGGATTGAGTTTGATCGTCAATACGAACGTTAGTTCACTGGCCGTTCGTAGTTCATTAGCAGGCGCTAGTAACGAGCTGCAGTCGGCTATGGAGCGCCTGTCGTCTGGACAAAGGATCAATAACGCGGCAGATGATGCAGCAGGCTTTGCTATTGCTGAACGAATGACTGCTCAGGTTCGTGGCCTCAACATGGCCATTAAAAACGCAAACGATGCGAAGTCCCTGCTGGATACAGCTCAAGCGATGTACGCCGACCAAACGGATTTGATTCAACGTGTTCGAGAGCTTGCCGTGCAAGCCTTGAACGACACGAACTCTCAATCTGACCGAGAATTTCTGCAAAGCGAAGTGGACAGCCTTGTGGCCGAGGTACACCGAATCGGTACCGAAACCACATTTAACGGGCAGTCTGTTGGGGGCACCAAGAGTTTTCAGCTTGGGTCGGCAGCTGGCCAGAGTCTTGATGTTTACGTTCCTACGGTGAGTTCGTTGACCGGCAGCATTTACGGTCAGCTGACTCAGGATTACCCAGCAGGCTCGACGGTTTTGGAAGTAAAGGGTCTGACGAAAACAGGCCCCTTCGCCTTTGCGGACATTGTTTATGCGGGATTGGATGCCTCCCTTGGATCCTTTGTCGTTCATGCCGGTGATGCAGAAATGCACGAAGACGGAACTTTTACTCAAATAATTTCTCTGGCGACAGATACGGAATTTGATTTGGAAAAGGATTCTCACATTGTTGCCGCGGTGGGGACGGTTGATTTAAACGCGCCACCAGAGTCCAACTTTACCCTTGGCGGCCGACACAGTTTGCTGCGGGTGGATTTAGTGAATGATGTCGAGGGAGCACTACTGGGTATTGATGCTTCTTTAGAACAGGCTGCCAACTATCGGGCCGATTTAGGTGCGATACAAAACCGGCTGGATTACACCGTGTCGAATTTGATGAATGTGAGCGAAAATACCGTCGCGGCGCGTTCCCGGATCGAAGACGCTGATTTCGCTACAGAAAGCGCCAATTTGGCCAAGGCTCAGGTGCTTCAGCAGGCGGGTATCGCGATGCTTGCCCAGGCCAATGCCAGTCCGCAGTTGGTGCTGTCTCTCGTCCGGTAACCCGGCTCTTGTTCTTCGCCTAGGTTGTGTCCAAGCAATTGGCCGCGGTCTACCTTCCGGCTCTAACCTACTCGGCCCGAGTGGCCTAACTCCGAAGGCCTCGGTGACGGGGCGCTGTCCCAAAAAGATTTCTGTGATAGTGAATACTGAATTTGTCTTGGAAGCTGTCGGTTTTTTGACGCCAAGAAAATAATAAAAATATAATAAAAACATAAGGTTAATATTGGTCCATATTTTGCTTTTGTCTGTCCGATAGGAGGCAGGCAAATGACCTACATCAGTTCCCTAAATTCTCCGTCGATCATGGCGCGGGCGTCATTGGCCCAAAGTACGGATCAAACCGCCATCGCAACGGAGAGATCAAGCACTGGTGTTGCGCTGGGTTCCGCCAAGGACGATCTGTCCACGTCTTATGCCGGTTCTACATTGAGCGCTCCGATTTCTTGGGAAGCGCAAGCCGTGAAGAATATTTCCGATGCGTCCTCCCTGATGAGCGCAACTGACGGCGCCATCGAGCAGGTCAAAAACATGTTGCAGCGGCTCCGTACCTTGGCCATGCAGGCTGCCACCTCTTCCGCGGCAGCAGGTGGGGCCGATGTAGTGCGAAATACAGGCACTAGCGAAATCAAACTTACCGGGAACAACGGCAAGAAAGTGCCCGCCTAGCTCGGCAGCAAATGATTAATCAACTGGCCGGTTTCTTACTCACCAATACCAACGAAATACTACGCTCCTCTCCCGGCATGCTTTTACGTTGATTTTCGGGGGTTTGATCTAATAGGGTAGTTGGCGTTAGCACAGCTTGGGCTAACCGTACCTAAAAGATTGGTAAGAGACCTAAACCGTATACGAGCACAGGCGTCCCGCGGTACAGGCTGTGGAATTCACCCTCAAGGAGAGAGAGCATTACTTCAAATGAAAACGGTGGCCCGCAGCAGAAGTTGACTCTTGGGACAAAACTGGCCTTTGGCGTCGGTGCAACCGGCGAGGCGATCTATCTGGGCCTCTTCAACACCTTTATCACCATTTATTACAACCAAGTCATGGAGCTGAACAATGCGTTGATCGGCATAGCCATTATGTTGGCCATGATTGGGGATGCCATATCCGATCCGGTGGTGGGTATTGTGTCGGACCGGTGGCGCTCTCGGCTCGGGCGTCGTCACCCGTTTCTCTGGCTAGCGCCAATACCGCTGACCCTGACCCTGTATTGCGTTTTTAATCCACCTCAGGCGCTGCTGGGTGAAGCCAGTGCCTTCGGTCAATGGGGACTGTTTGCTTGGCTGACGGTCTGGACCATATTAAGTCGCTCGTCGTTGACGCTTTATAGCGTGCCTCATCTGGCCCTTGGGGGAGAGCTATCAAAAAACCAGCATCAGCGCTCCCAGCTGTTTAGCGCGAACACGGTGTTTGCCTACGTTGCCGGTGCATCTTTTGCCTTTGTGGCGTGGAGCTTTTTCTTTGCGGGGGAGCGGATCCGAGCGGCTGACGGTTTGCTGGTACCGGGACACTTGGCAGCGGAAGCTTACGGCCCATTAATTCTGACCGCCTGCGCGTTAATCGTCGTGTCCATCTGGGCTTGTGCAGCGGGTACGGCAAGCCACATACCGTATTTGTCTTCAGCCCAGCGGGCAGAGAATCGTCTGACGCTGGTGACCTTGCTGCGCGAGATCCTGAGTACGCTGAAAAACCGCAACTACATGATCGTGCTGTTCGGTTACTTCTTTTTCATGATCGCCAGTGGCATCTACGACACCCTGAATGTCTTTATCAACACCTACTTCTGGGAACTGCCTCCCGACAAAATACGCTGGCTGGGACTTATTGGCGCACCCTCGGCAATGCTCGGCGCGCTGTTATCTCCGGTGCTGATGAAACGGTTTGATCGCAAGCCAATTATGTTAGGGGCGTTGGCGGGTATCACCTTGTTTGCCCAGCTGGTGGTCAACCTTCGTCTGCTGGGATTTTTGCCCGAGAACCACGACCCCATGTTGATGCCCTATTTGTTGTTCAATGCGGCGGGTTTCACCTTTTCCTTGGGTCTCGGCACCGTGGCGATTTTGTCCATGCTCGGCGATATCGTTGATGAGAACGAACTGGTGACCGGGATCCGCCAAGAGGGTTTGTTCTATTCTGCCAGGGCATTCTTTGCCAAGGCATCCTATTCCTTTGGGCACTTCTTTGCGGGCATCATGCTCGAGTACTTCGTTCGACTGCCCTTTAAGGCAGTGCCCGGCGAACTGGATCCAGATGTGCTTATTCGTCTGGGTATTACCGCGGGCCCAATCATGGGCATATCCGCCTTGGTATCACTGGTTATCTACAGTCGGTACAACCTCAGTAGAAAACGTCATGAAGAGATCATGACCGCCTTGCAGCGGCGGGCTGATCAAGGCAGCGCTGATTAGCAATGTGCTGAGCTGGGGCCAAGGAACCATAGGCGGTGAGGGGGTTGTGTGAAGCGCCTCGTGCCCAACGTCTAAGCCATACGCTGAGAAAAATTTAGTCTGACGTTGTTAGCGCAGAGGGGCGCGAAAACGACATTGGGCCCGCGGGCGCAATGCCATTGCCCCTCGAGATTTAAATCTGCCGATGGCTGTGTTTCCAAGGTTTTTCGATACACTCTCTGACCTGTATTGGGGAGAAGCAGATATGAAAATCGTTGACTCGTTCGATCCGGGCCAGACAGTTACAGCAGATCGGGGTCAAAGCGCGCACCCCCAGACTGTTGCCCACAGTCAGCGTCTTGTTCGTAAGCTCTATCGAGTGGGGGACAAGGCGTGGTCCATGGTGGGCAATGGCCTATCCAATCAATCCTTTGTCGAAGGGCCGGAAGGGCTGATCGTCATCGATACCGGTGAGTGCAACGAGGAGATGGCGGCGGCCTTGGCCGAGGTGCGTACCCAGACCGATGCGCCTTTGGCTGCCTGCATATACACCCACTTCCACTATGTGGCTGGCACTCAAACCCTGCTGAATGAAAAGCCTGATCTGCCTATTTGGGGGCATTCGGGCATCGAAGCAAACCTCAATCGCTTTGGTGGGGAAATAGCGCCCCGGGTGACCCGCGGGCTGGTACACCAATTTGCCATCGCAATGCCTGAGGAAGGTCCAGACGGTGTGGTAAACGTGGGGCTGGGGAATTTTTTCCGCAACCCAGAGCATGCGCCCTTTACCCACGGCTATGTCACAGCGGGACACACATTTGATACGCCCACCAATGCGACTATCGCTGGGCTGCAGGTTGAGTTTTACCCAGCACCGTCGGATGCCACAGACTCGGTAACGATTTGGTTCCCGGAGCTAAAGCTGGCGGTGAACAACCTGTTATGGCCAACCTTGTTCAATGTCTTCGCCATTCGCGGTGAGGAGTATCGAGACCCGCGTATTTTGCTGCGTGGCCTAGACGAACTGGGTGCCCTTGGCGCCCAAGACATGATTGGTGCGCATGGACCGCCGATCAGCGGTCAGGACGACATTGCCAAAATTACTCGTGACTATCGGGACACCATCCAGTTCATGTGGGATCAGACCGTGCGCTGTGCCAATCGTGGTTTAACCCTCAACGAGACCATTGCGGCCATCCAACTGCCCGAGTACTTCAAGCAGCACTACACGACCCAACAGTTTTACGGTGTGGTCGAACATCATGTGCGGCAAATCTATACCGGGCTATTCGGTTGGTTCGACGAGGACGAGGCCAATCTGTTTCCGGTACCGGCCCCGGAACGCTCGCGCAAGCTCATTGCGGGTTTTGGTGGCGTGGACAAGGTACGCCGGGCTGTGGATGAGGCCCTGCAAGGCGACGATTACCGCTGGGCCATTGAGCTGGCCTCTTGGCTTGTGCGCTCTGAAGTGAATGGCCAGGGCCGTGCCGACGCCGGTGACCAAGAGGACCGCATTCGATTAGCCCAGGGTCTGCGCGGCGTCGCGTACTCCACCACCGCGGCGAACATCCGAAACTGGTGTTTGACTCGGGCCTTGGAGCTTGATGGCTCAACGAATCTAGATCGTTTCCGCATTCATCGGTTTCAAAAGCGCGAGCTGGCCCGGCGGCCAGCGGCTGAGTCCTTGGGTCTGCTGCGGGTATTGCTGGTGCCCGAGCGAGCTGGTGACCTCGAGCAGCAAATTAAAGTGACCTTCAGTGACGGTGGGCAAGCGGGCCTGGCCATCCGGCACGGGGTAGCGGTACCAACGGATGGAGATAATTCGGAGCTGTCGATCACCGTGAGTAGCGATCATTGGTTCAGTATTCTCGGCGGTAAGCTGAATCTTAGTGAGGCCATGACCGACGGTTCCGTGTTTGCATCAGACGTCGATCAAGTTGCTGGCTTTTTTGCCTGCTTTGACCTCGATACCCTGAATAACTAGAAGAAACCATGACAGATATACCCAAACCCACTCCGGCCTTTGATGGTCGTGTCGATCGTTTGTATCAGGACGCCACGCCCAGTCCGCTGAAGCTGAACAAGCAGGCGCAAGGCTCACCAAACATTTTGTTGGTCATGCTGGACGATGTGGGTTTCGGTACCTGTAGCACCTTTGGTGGACCCATTCCCACGCCGGGGGTGGACAAAGTTGCCAAGGCAGGCCTGAAGTACAACCAGTTTCACACCACAGCGCTGTGTTCGCCAACGCGCGCTTCGCTACTGACTGGGCGCAATCATCACAGCGTGCACATGGGCGGCATTACTGAAATCGCTAACAGCTTTCCGGCCTACGACAGCGCCATGCCGCCAGAGTCTGCGACCATTGCAGAAATACTGAAGCAAAACGGCTATTCCACCGGCTGCTTTGGTAAATGGCATCTGACACCGTCATGGGAACAAAATCCTGCAGGCCCTTTTGAGCGATGGCCCACCGGCATGGGCTTCGAACGCTTCTACGGCATCATTGGTGCAGAGGCGTCTCACTGGGAACCGCCGGTGTACGATCAAACCACGCCTGTGGAGCCACACCGTGGCAATCCCGATTACCATCTAACGGAAGATCTTGCGGAGAAGGCTATCGAGTGGATTGGTCGTCAGCAGGTGTCAGCGCCAGACAAACCCTTCTTTTGTTATTTCGCGCCGGCAGCAGTCCATGCGCCTCATCACGTGGCGCCCGAGTGGATCGATAAATTCAAAGGACAGTTCGACGATGGGTGGGATTCCCTTCGGGAAAGCATTTATCAGCGGCAGCTTGAGTTGGGTGTCATTCCATCGAAGACCGCGCTGACCCCTCGGCCAGAGCAGGTGCCCAGTTGGGACGAGTACCCGGATCGGTACAAACCTGTCGCGGCGAGACTGATGGAAACTTTTGCTGGCTTCATGGCCCATACCGATGCTCAGGTAGAAAAGATTGTTGATTACTTGGTGGATCAAGACGCCTTCGACAACACCTTGGTCATCTATTTGACTGGTGATAACGGGGCATCTGCCGAAGGCACGGTCCACGGCGCTTGGAGTGCGCCGTCCTTTCAAAATGGCGTTCACGAAGATCCCGAGTGGCTGCTGGAACATATGGACGACTTTGGCACCGACCGGTGCGAAAACCACTTTAATGTTGGTTGGGCTTGGGCCTTGGACTCGCCATTTCAGTGGATGAAGCAGGTGGCCTCGCACTTTGGCGGCACACGCAACGCCCTAGCAGTGTCTTGGCCCAAGGGCATCCAAGCCAGGGGCGAACTGCGGCAACAATTCCATCATGTCATCGACCTGTTCCCAACCTTGCTGGAGGTTACAGGTATCGACATGCCTGAACGGGTCAATGGTATTGAGCAGGACGAAGTGCATGGCCACAGCATGGTGAGCAGTTTTCAGCAAGCAGCAGGGGCAAGCCCCCACACCACGCAGTATTTCGAAATTCTTGGTAATCGGGCGATTTATCACGAAGGCTGGATCGCCTCATGCTTTCACGGCCGGCTGCCGTGGATTCGCTTTGCTGGCTACGAATTCGACGGTGAGCAGGAGATTTGGGAATTGTACAACATTGCCGACGACTTCTCTCAGAGTGTGGATTTGGCAGCGAGCCATCCCGAAAAACTTGCCGAGATGCAGGCGCTCTTTGAAACCGAAGCCCAACGATATGGGGTCTATCCCCTGCGAGATGCCTCCGCCCGCCGTGGTGGGGACTACGCACCGCCCCATTCCTTGGAAGGGCACAGCAAGATGACTTACGGCCCCATGCACGTGCGGATGCCCGAGCACGGCGTGGTGAACCTGAAGAATACGTCCTACCGCATATCGGCTGTCATCCAGGTGGATGGCCCAAGCCAGGGGGTGATCGCCTGTCAGGGCGGAAACATGGCGGGTTGGAGTCTGTACCTAGACGAGCAGTCACGGCCTACCTACGTCTATAACTGGTTTGGTCACGAGTTCACTACGGTGGTGGGTAACGCGCTAAGCCAGGGCCAGCATCAGATCTGTGTGCACTATGTCCACGATGGCGGCTTCGCTGCCGGCGGTGAGCTTGCGCTGGAAGTGAATGGGGAGATTCTGGGAACGGCTCGAATCGAGCGCACGGTGCCGGTGATTTTCTCCATGAGCGGCGAAACCTTCGACGTGGGTAGAGACACGGGATCGCCTGTGGGCGCCTACCCCCACGACTTCGCCTTCACCGGCAAGATCCTTGGGGTAACCCTAGAGCGTGTCGCTGAACCCAGCGATGAGGTGAAACGGCAAGAGCGTAAGGGCCGATTCCATGCAGGTTTGAGCGCTCAATAACAGGGCGCAGTAATAACGCTCAGAACTAAGACTCAGTCGCCAATGGCCGCCGCCGCGTTCCTCAGTCCGCGATCGCCAAACGACACGTAGAGGGTGAGGGCGGTTTGCAGGCTCATCCGCTTCCAGTAGAAGTCCATAAGGTCCAGCTGGGATATGGGTTGACGTTTGAGCCGTCCAACAGGGCTGCCGTCCCTTCCATACAGCGTGCGGTTTTCATCCAAATTAAACAGCGCGTCTTCTTCGTGCCAACACTCTTCGCAGACCGGATCGTGAAAGCGATAGGTCTCACTGTCTTTACCGTCATCGTACAAAAATGCGCTGTTCTTTTTAGAGTAATAGGCGATCTTGTTTTGCTTCATCCAAAGGTCGTGGTTGCGGTCGATAACGCTAACAAAACGGTTGACGGCCCGTGGCTTTATAGTCGGCGTTAGGGCCGCCAGCGCCAGCACGACAAGCAACGCTCGAGAGAGGAGGCTGCCTTCCATGACTAGGGCGCCCAGCATTAAAACAGCCCAAGCCAAATAGAACCAAGACGCTCTTTCAACTTGCTGTTCAAAGTCCGCCTTACTTTCCTTAAAGCGCTTAACTTTCAATAAATTGCTTCTTGTCAGACCGGCCATCGTTCGTAATTCCTCCAGACGAGTAGATCGTTCCGCTCAAACATCATGAATGTTTCCGCCCAATCACGCAAAACCATCCTGACCCCTGAATTTTCTTAAGCACCCAGAGGGTATGGTGATTCCGCGGGCTATCGGGGTTCTTGTTGCCACAGCATAATGAAATTAAACCTGCTATAACGAATTGTCCCGCATGCGATGCGAGTACCACCCATTCAACAAGAATAAGAAGGATTTCAATGAAGCAATTAATTTCAGCGGTGTTATTGATGGTGTTCAGCCAGTTGGCGATAGCCGGCCATCACGAAGGCAGCTTGAAGCTCGAGCAGCGACAAGCGCCGGCAGTATTAGGTGTTACTTCGGTGACGCTTGGTGAGGTAACGACGATAAACGCCATGGGTGATATGGGAGAATATGGCAGGGTTTATGTTACCTATAACTTGACACAAAACTCACCCACCAGTGGAACCGTGACCGGCGAAGGGCGCGGTGTACAAAACAACGAAATCGTCTTTGGTAGTTTTGCCGGCTACTACCAACGCGAGGGCGCGGTGCTCACCATGCGTAACATCGTACAACTGAACGACGGCTCCCAGAACCTAGATGTGGTGACCTTAGAACCCGCCAAGGGCGAAGCCCGAGTAGAGGCCTACATCCTGAAATAGCACTGCCGTTCAAAAATAACAAAAAGAAAAACAGCAAAAAGAAAAACAACAAAAGGAAAAACTATGAAAAAGTTAATGATGTCACTGGTATTGATCGCTCTTACACCCGTCACGGCAGCCCTAGCCGGGCCGTCGATTACGGTGCCCGATGAGTCTTTTTCCTTAAAAGGCAAAATGCTCAATGTGGAACTCACAGAATCTGCTGGCGTGGTTACCGTGGAAGGCATTGCCGGTCGCTATGGCCGTGTATTTTTGACCTACAACATGACCATGAACCCCAACTCCGACAGCCAAGGTGCTTTTACCGGCCGGGGTATGGGCATCAATGACGACGGAGTCAGACAGGCCGGATCCCGTCAGGGTGTCTGGAAGCGTGAGGGTACGGTGATCACCTACTACTCACTGGACGATGTATCCGATGGCAATCAGAACCTATGCAAGTCTGTGTTGAATATCTCAACCGGTGAATTTGAAATGACGTTCTATCCGCTCTAGGTACCGAGGATCGGTGGCCTGCCAAAGAGCGGCCGCCGGTTATCTTCCCAGTCTCTTGGTTGTTCTGCTGCTCTCTCATCTGCTTTTCCGTCTGTCCCCATTGCGGGCTCCCCCTACTCGTCAAGCCATTGTTCCGGACTAGTGGGCAACTACTCGGGTTAGTCTGGCTTCTACGCAAAACCGTTTCAGGGTGCCTCACAACAGGCTAATCTAGAGGGCAAGTAATTGGGAGTTCGAACCCTTGTGATTGATATTAACGGCATGGCCCATGTGATCTTAACGGTCACCCAATTTGAGCAAGCCCATCGTTTTTACAGCGCCTTGCTGCCCGAGTTCGGCATGACCAAGGTGAATGACGGCCCTGATTTTCTTTATCACGTGGGGGCGCGAACCGCCATTGGCATTCGCCGTTGTGACCCGGAATTTGCCGATGAACGCTTCGAGCAATATCGAGTGGGTCTGCATCATATTTGTCTGCGCGCCAAAAGTCGGAAAGACGTTGAGGATACGGCTGTCTTGGCGAAAAAGCTGGGCGCGAAAATCATCCGAGGTCCCGAAGAACGGGATTGGGCCCCCGAGTACTACTATGTGCTCTTTGAGGATCCAGACGGTATTCGGCTCGAAGTAAACCACGTTCCCGGCACCGGCCTGCTCAACTCCGGTTCTAGTTTTGGTTCAGCAGATGACTACATTCGAGAGAATGGCAAGGACCTTGTGCAGCAGGGCAGTGAATAATCCAGTCACTGGTCTGGCGGGATCAATTTGGGTATAAAACCATTTGGTAGTAATTCTCATTTGGGTTGGTGTGCCGCCAGCATCAAAATGCGGGTCACTATTTAGCAAAGGCCCAGCCTAGAGAGCGCAGAAACAGTAGTTGTCTGATGGCCGACATTACGCAAAGAATGCGCCGTGATAGGGATGATCGGCGAGAAGTGTGAGCTTCCAGCTTCGCTAAAAAAGAAAAACGCAAAAACAAAAACGCAAAAAGAAAAACAACAATCGCGCGGAGCGTAGTTTAGATGACGTCGATAAGCGAACTGCTGTCTGCAGTAGAGGACAGTAGCAGGGTGGTGACCTTGGCTGCCAACGAGTACTTTGATTTCAATGCCAAAGACCAAGCCATCGTCATCGAGCAGGGTGAGTTGCTGGTGATCGGTCAAAAGGATCCAAAAACAGGCAGGGCTGGCCGGCAACTGTTCAAAGACGAAGACCCCATTGGTGTGGCTGAGTCCATAGCCTCCAGAGTGAGTGACTATGACTTCAGCGTTAACACAGACATGCGCTTGCGTGTCATTGACGGCGCGCTCATGCGCAGTCATGTGAATAAGGCCGGTGTGTTTGCCAGAACCATTGCCCGCTATAGCCTCAAACGTATTTTCGAAGACAGCAAAAAAGACGCAAAAGCCAGCATCGTTTTTGAAGATGAGTTCATCTACAAAAACTACGAAGACTTGCGAAGTGTGGAGTTCGCTGCGGAGACCCAGATTTTTAAGGCCGGCGCTGAGTCGGACAAAATGTATTTCATTGAAAAAGGTCAGGTAGCGATAAACTCGGAGCAGAACAAGCACATCGCCACCTTGGGTGTGGGTGAGTGTTTTGGTGAGGGTGCCCTGATGGGCGCCGCGACCCGTAATGCTTCGGCCATGACCGAAACCGACGCGGAGCTTGTGATCATTGAAAGCGAGATGGCCGAGCAGGAATTGAAAAACGAACACCCCATGACGTGGCTGGCTACTTTGCTGTTGCTTAAACAGGTGGGGCTGATGAATCAGTTTCGGGGCAAGCGCTAGCGCCTCATCGGCCACATTTGTCAGTGGATAGCTCGATTGTCCCCAATGCCGCCCGTCGGGAAGCTGTCGAATGGACAAATTCAGCTCTGTCGACGTGGGTTGGTCGCCTGTCTTAACTCTGTATTTTCTCGAAGCGTGGTCATAGTCTTAGGCTAGGAGAGCTGGAGGGTATTGTGGACACGCGGACAATTCATTTTTGGGGGGCGGGCACCATGCGGACGTTTCGACCGCTGTGGGTGGCAGAAGAACTGGGTTTAGCCTACGAATTGTCGGGCATTGGACCGCGCACCGGCGAGACCCAAACCGAGGACTACACCCGGCTCAATCCGAAGCAGAAAATCCCATTTATGCAGGACGCCCACATGGGCTTGTCCGAGAGCGTGGCAATCAGCCGATATTTGATTGCCCGCTACGGAAGTGTTGATTCCCTTTGCAAGCCGGACACCCTTGAAGCTCTCGCCCGAGAGGACGAGTGGGTGTCCTATGTGTATGGGGAGTTGGACGAGACAGCCCTGTACGTGATGCGTCGCCATGGAGATCTAAAAGCCATCTATGGCGAAGCACCCGCGGCGGTTACATCGGCGAAGGCCTACGCCGAAAAACACTTGGGCGTGATTGCCCAGCATTTGCAGGGCAAGGAATTTCTTGTTGGTGACCGCTTCGGCTTGGCTGACGTGATGCTGGTTTCTTGCCTAGATTGGGCCGTGCGCTATGACTTTGATTTGTCGCCTGAGCTGCAGACCTATCGGGACATTCATCGGCAGCGCCCCGCATATCGACGGGCATACGCCGTGAACTATCAAGGCGCGGCCAAAGTTTAAGACTTGGCCCGCTAGGGTTGGGCATTTAAGCTCTAACGTCATCGTGTTGAGGGGCACAGGTTTTGAGTATTCGTCTTAACAAAGAATGGCAGTCGGCCCAAGCTGCGGCATCCCGGCTCAGCGGAAACCTTGGTGTCTTCCAATTGGCCGATCAGTCAGAACGCATAATTTTTATCGGCTACGCCGGTGGCAAAAGCCGGTTCGGTCTGAAAGGCGAAGTGGCTGAGGCCTTGCAGCGAACTTCGGGCGCGGCCTTTGTGCGCTGGGAAGTAAATACCGCTTACATGAGTCGTTACAAGGAACTGCTGATGATTCACCTTCACGATTACGGCCAACTGCCGTTGGCAAACGAACCGAGCCCCGGCGAGTCCATACCCAGCGAGCTTGCGACTCTCGGTAAACTGAGGCCGGCAGGATGAACTTACAGCTAACCGAAGAACAAGAGCTTTTGATTGCCATGGTGCGCCGGTTTGTGCGGGAAGAGATTTTGCCCCTGGAACTGGCCCTTGACCCCGATGCTGAAGAGCTGGCGCCTGAGGACAACGCCCGACTGATTGAAAAAACCAAGGCCATGGGTCTGTATGGACTGGATATTCCGCCAGAGTTCGGTGGTCCGGATATTGATTTAGTGACCCGCACGCTAATAGCCGTAGAAATGGCCCAGCACCGTGGCGGACTCTATGTACCCTGCTACGGCACCTTCGGCGGGGCCGGACTTGCGCAACTGTTTGAGGCGACCGAAGAGCAGAAGGAAAAGTACCTCTTTCCTACCCTGCGAGGCGAGAAAAAAGGGTTTTTTGGTTTGTCAGAACCCTCTGGCGGCTCGGACCCGGCTCGGGCCATTCAAACCAAGGCGGTGCAAGACGGCGATGATTGGATCATCAACGGCGGCAAGCTGTGGATCAGTGGTGCCGACAAAGCCCAGTATGGCCTAGTGTTTGCGCGAACGGCCAACGACAAGGGTCGAGACGGGGTGACCTGCTTTATCGTGGATACAGACACCCCGGGATTTTCTGTGCGCCGGGTGGTCCATACCCTGCGTTCGGCTCGTTACGCAACAGAGCTGAGTTTTGAGGATATGCGGGTGCCCGCCAGCAACATTCTTGGCCAGTTGAATAAAGGCTTTGCCATCGCCAACGATCGGCTGACCAAGCAGCGTATTCCCTACGCAGCCGGTTGTATTGGGGTTGCTATAAAGGCTCAGGAAATGGCCTTGGAGTACGTGCCCCAGCGCGAAACCTTTGGCGCGCCGCTGTCTTCTCGACAGTCCATTCAGTGGATGTTGGTGGATAACGAGATCGATATAAAGCAGTCCCTGTGGCTGACCCTGGAGGCTGCGGCTAAGGCACAGCGCGGTGAGTCGTTCCGTAAGGAAGCGGCCATAGCCAAGTTGGTTGCCACCGAAGCCGGCGGGCGAGTCGTTGATCGCTGTATGCAGATGTTTGGTGGCCTTGGCGTTGCCAAGGACTTGCCCTTTGAGCGTTGGTTCCGAGAGATGCGCATTCGTCGTATTGGTGAGGGCCCCAGTGAAGTGCAGCGACACGTGATTGCCCGTGAGCTGTTGGGTTCGTCGTTACGTTAGCGCGGCGTAACATATGTGGTAGATTTTCGGTTGCGAATCAGCAACGTCCCCGAGTCCAGCGCCGGTGCGAGGAATAAAGCGAGTGAGAAAAGAGTAAACCCATGTCCAGCAGTCAAGTTGAAGTCGACATCATCCGCACCACGCTGCGATATCACCAAGAGGAAACAACTCACTTAGAGCCTCAGGTGCTGCACAACCCGGTGACCCATTACGCCGACGCCGAGCGTTTGGCGCAGGAACAAGATGTGTTGTTTCGTCAATTCCCGATCATCGTGGGTCACGTTGAACAGGTGGAACAGCCGGGGCAGTTCTTTACTCACGATGAAACCGGTACGCCAATTTTAGTAACGCGTACGCGGGAAGGAGAGGTCAAAGCCTTTGTTAACGTGTGCCGCCACCGGGGTGCACGAATTGTTACGGATACCAGCGGCACTACCAGCACCTTTTCGTGCCCCTATCATTCTTGGACCTACGATCTGCAGGGTAAGTTGCGCGGCATGCGACAACCCTTCGGTTTCGATGACCTAGACAGGGATCAACACGGCCTAGTTGAACTTCCGGCCTTTGAGCGCTTTGGTCTGATATGGGTGCGACCCAGTGCAAGCCCGGTACCCATCAGTATCGATGCATGGTTAGCCCCCCTTGAAGAACAGTTAGCCTCCATCGATCTGGCCGCCCATAGCGTGTTCAAGGCATGGAGCGTGGATCTCAACATGGGTTGGCGTATTGCTCTTGAGGGGTTCCAAGAGTCCTATCACTTTTGCTCCGCGCATAAGCACACGGCTTGCTCCGCCTATTTGGATAACCGCTCAGTTTTTGTCGATCTGTATCCCCACGTGCGTCACGCTGTGCCCTTAGCTCAGGTACCCGAGTTAGCCGATCAGCCCGAGCAAAACTGGGATTATCGGGGGAACTACATGGATCAGAACTACGTGTTTCCCTGCAACTTTGTTCAAGTAATGACCGACCATGTGTACATCCATACGGTTATTCCAACCGGCCCGGGCACCTGTGTATTCAAATGCATGATGCTGGTACCCAAGGGCCGAATGGATGAAAAGGCCCAGCGCTACTGGCAGGCTAATTACGACGTTGTGCACACGGTATTTGGTGAAGACTTTCAGATCGGCGAGGGTATCCAGCAGGGTCTAGGCACCGGCGCAAACCAGTTCTTTACCATTGGTAAGTACGAAACCGGTATTCAACTGGCTGAGCGGGCCATTGACGATGCCCTAACCGGACGGCTGGTTTGCCCGGAAGTTGTCAGTGTGGTGTAAAGCCAGAGGGCCTCAATGGGCGATTTCCAACGACGTCTAGTCACTGCTGCTCTTGGTGTTTTTTGCGCCACGGGGGCCATTGGCCAAGGCCACGTTGGGCTTCTGCCAGAGCGACCCAATATCGTTCTCATCGTTGCCGAAGACCTGAGTCCCCGCATTGGCGCCTTCGGCGACGGTGTGGCCCAGACTCCGAATATCGATGCCCTAGCCCAGCAAGGGGTTAAATACACCCAAGTTTTTTCTGCTTCTGGGGTTTGCGCCCCTAATCGTTCGGCGTTGATTACCGGCCTGTATCCTCAGGCCCTAGGCACCCAGCATATGCGCACGTCCACCCTAGATTATGAGGCGGTGCCTCCACCTCAAGTGAAGGCTTTCCCGGAATTGCTGCGCCGGGCTGGTTATGTCACTGGAAACACGGCTAAGACGGACTATCAGTTTGGTGAACCCAGTACTGTGTGGGATGTAAATCACGGCAGTTTTGCTCAGCCACCGGATTTGGCCCTGTGGCGACGACTGCCCAAGGAAGGGCCGTTCTTTGCCATGATCAACCTAGTGTCCACCCACGAAAGCAGGCTAGTCACCAGCGAAACTCGCGGGCAGGGCCCCCTTGGGCCCTTAGTGACCCGGCTGGCAGCGGCGCGAGAGGCCCAAGTAGTGCAGTTGACGGACCCAAAGAGCGTGGAGGTGCCCAAGTACTATCCCGACACGCCGTCGGTGCGACAGTCCATAGCCCAGCATTACGACAACATTCACTTCATGGATGCTCAAGTGGGCCAAGTGATGGCGAATTTGGAAGCCGATGGTTTGCTCAGTAATACCGCTGTGCTTTGGACCACAGATCATGGCGACGGTCTGCCCCGAGCCAAGCGCAGCGTTTATGACAGTGGGCTGCACATTCCTCTGATTGTGCGCTTTCCAAGCGTCGCGGATAAAGAGCGTCAAGATGAGAGCGCTGCGAGTTGGGACCGTGAGCCGAGTGATGATAGGCCAGGCGTTCACAAAGCAGGGCAGGAAGACGGACGCTTGCTTTCTATTGTAGATCTAGCCCCATATTTACTGACCCTGGCAGGCGTTGAACCCCCAGCCTTTATTCAGGGACAGAGTTTCTTGGCGTCCAATGATGGTCGCCAATACGTCTACGCAGGGCGGGACCGTATGGATCAGGTGCCTGACTATGTGCGCGCAGTGCGGGATGACCGATTCAAATATATCCGCAACTATCGCCCGGAGCTGGCCTTTTTTCGGCCCTTGGTTTTTCGCGACATGTTTCCTGTGATGCAGGCGCTTTGGAGTGGACACAAAGCAGGAACCCTGACTACTCAGCAGGATTTTTATTTCACAGCGCCGCGCCCGGTCGAAGAGCTTTACGACTTGGCGGCAGATCCCCAAGAGCTGGTAAACGTCGCAGACCAACCCGACTATCAGGAAACCCTAATGAGAATGCGCGCAGCCTTGGATCAGTGGCTGGCCACGGTGGGGGATCTAAGCGCGTCAGGGGAAGCTGCCATGATTGAGTCCATGTGGCCCTTGGGAGAACAACCAGTAACCCAGCCGCCTCAGATTGTTGTTGATGATCACAAGCTAACAATGACCTCGAAAACTATAGGGGCATCAATTAGCTATCGGTTTGCCAATGATCTCCGCGGGTGGCAGTTGTACACCGGGCCGCTTGCTTGGCCTGTAGGTGTTAACGCACGTCAACTTGAAGCCAAGGCCGTGCGCTATGGCTACAAAGAGAGTGCGGTGGTTGGGTACCTCCACGAAGCCAAAGCGGGTACAAGTAACTAGCTTGCCGTCGTAACCCCACACCGCCGCAGTTCCGTGACCAGATCCGCGCCGAGGGCCACTTCTTCTTCAGCTTTTTGAGCACATACCTTCAAGTTGAACAGCCTTGCCCCGGCTTCAATATAGGGCGCCAACTGCTCGGCTACCTCTGAGGGCGTACCGCTTGGGGTATAGCGCTGGAACTTTTCAAAGGGGATTCGATAAAAGGCCTCCATGCCCGTTTTGACCGCTTCGTGTGCGGCTGAACTGTCTTGATAGTCTAGGCCCACCCATGGCTGATAGCCGTGCATCCAATGGGTCTGTGAGCGTCCCAAGGCTTCGGCCTGTGTTTGCACGCTTGCTACGGCTTGGGCAAATCGGGTGGGTGAGCACCACACGCCCAGCCAACCGTCTCCGAATTGGGCAGTTCGAGTCAGTGCTGCATCAGACCGACCGCCCACGACGACGGGTATCGGGGTTTTCGGTGTTGGGCGGATCAGCGCCTCTTGAACATCAAACTCTTGGCCTGAGAATGTCACGGTTTCACCGGCCAACAGGCCTTTGATAATGGCCAGTGACTCATTAGCCCGCACCCCCCGGCGTTTCGGGTTCACCCCGCACACTTCCAACTCGTGAGGGTCTTCGCCGCCAATGCCGACGCCAAAGATCATGCGCCCGGGGGCGAGGTTGGCCATGGTGGCCAGCTGACGTGCAATGGGTAGAGGATGTCGCAAGGGTATTAGGTAAATCCCGGTCATAACGCCGAGCGTCGGGTGCAGTTGTGACAGGGCGGCTACTTCAACGAAGCCGTCGGTGCCAGAACCGTTGCGAAACGACACATGGTCCGCCATAAAAATGTGATCGAAGCCGGAGTTGGCTATTTGCTCTACGGTGCTTTGACGTTGGGTCCAATCCAGTTTCCAAAGATTGCTGGGTGTCGCGAGTCCAAATTTCAGTGCCTGGGTCAAAACCGCTTCCTTATTTTTATGATGTGGTGTTTTTTGATTGACGATCGCTACAGGCCCAAGGCGTTTTCATCAAGGCCCAGCATGACACGCCCGGCCAGCTCCATGACTGGTTCTCCTACCATCATGTGAGCGGCGGCCACGTGCACATCGCGAAAATGCCGTTGCAAACACGAGGTCTCGTAGACAGAACTGCCGCCCATCAGGCGAAACATTTGATCGATAACATCGATGGCAGTGGTCACTGCGTGGACATTGGCTGTACGCATTTTACGCCGGTCTTCCATGCTGCCCGGGGCGTCTTGAGCTGTCGTCCATCCGGCTTCAATGGATTGATAAAAGTAGGCTTTGGCCGCGCTGAGGGCCGCATCGGCCTTGGCGATATCAATGTGCAGGGAGGGGCGCAGGGCCAATGGGCGTCGGCTACCCTGAGGGGTTTTCTCCTGGGATGCCCGAATGACCTCATCTAGGCTTGCCCGGGCCATACCCAAACAAATGGCACCAATGGGGATGCCCAGCAGCGCGAACTTGGGGAACCGGTAAATAGGCTTAGAAGCATGCTCTGTATCCTTGATGTCACCGGCCATGCGCTCGGCGGGCAGCCATACGTCTTTTGCCACGTAGTCGCTGGAACCGGAGCCGCGCATGCCCGACACATGCCAGTTGTCGTGTATTTGGATTTCTTCAGGCGTAAAAAAGGCGCGAGTGAGGGGCGCCGCAGATTTTACCGTTTCGCCTTGGGTATCAATCTCGTGAATGCCCCCAGAGATCCATTGGGCGTTACGGCAACCGGAACCCCAGCGCCAATGGCCATTGATCAGATAGCCCGGTTCGCCGTCTCGTTCCTCATAACGGGCGGTGCCGCTATCGGCAAAAACACCACTGGTAATGACGTTGGGGTTTTGCAGCATTTTTTGCAGCTGGGACGATGGCAGCGCACCAAAAAGGTACTGAGATGTGGCTCCGATGAAAATACACCAAGCCGCAGAGCCGTTGGCGGTAGCCAAGGTTTCACAAATCTCACAAAACACGGCCGGGCTGATGCCCAGTCCGCCCAGATCTTCCGGGGCGACTAAGCGATAAAACCCCAAATCCGCCATGCGCTGGGCTAAGTCTTGGGGCAAGTGCCGGAGGTTATCGATTTCTTGGCTGCGGCTGGACAACTCTGGAAGAAGCGCCTGGGCCTCGGCGAGCAGCGTTGTGTCGGTTAATCGGATCGCGTTCATGGCTGGCTCCCGAGGGCCGATGGTCCATCGTAAATACGCCGCCAATTTTCGTCCATCTGGGGTAGCCACAATCCCAGCAGCGGTGTGCTTGCCTCGGCAGGTGGCAGTCCCTGTTGTTGGGTCAAATACCGATAGGTAAAGGCTGAGGCTCGATAGTTGGCTGCGCAGTGAATCCACACCTTTTGGCTCTGGGCAATCATGGCATCTACCACGCCGAAAAACTGTTGCAGGTGGGCTTCGGTGGGTGCTTCCCAAGGCACTGGAATATGCACATAGGTCATGCCTTGTTCCGCTACGAAACGGCCCTCGTCGGGTAGGG
Source organism: Gammaproteobacteria bacterium (assembly GCA_038151515.1). Lineage (GTDB taxonomy): Bacteria > Pseudomonadota > Gammaproteobacteria > Pseudomonadales > Azotimanducaceae > UBA4421. The sequence continues at coordinate 36,222 of JAYOVN010000011.1, forward strand.
CATTTTCTGAGGTTGTCATGGCGAGATTGATCACGGTATCGAAGCCGGCAGCCTTGATAGCGGCAAATTGCTCCGTCGTCGGTTGGCCTGACGTGCCAAGGCCTGCGGGCATTGGGTAATAGTTGTAAATGTCGGTTACCTGGGGTGCGGCGAGGACGCTCAGGGGATAGGCCATCCAGATCAACAGCAGCGCCCAAGGACTGTTCTTTCTGACTCTGTACTTCAAACTGTGCATGATTTTGCCCCGGATATTGGTCGCTCTCTCAAGCTCGATAGTGGCAGCAACCGCGGATGCCGGCAATATGACCGGTTTTCTTTAAACCCGGTACTTAGTCCAGCGTTGGCTATAAATTGGCCTAGTCCCTAGGTAGCATCTGTACCCCAATGCGAGGACCACACAGGGTAGGGAGATCTTATGGATGTACGCACACTGATGCGTCGAGCCGCTCATCACTACAGTGATCGAGAAGCCATTGTGCACAACGATGTGCGCCTAACCTTTGCGCAAGCTTGGGAGCGTGGCGTCCGGCTTGCCAACGGTCTGTTAGCCATGGGGCTTCAACCCGGTGATCGGGTCGGGGTGCTGGAAGACAATTCTGTGGAGGCGGCAGATCTCTTTCAGGCTGCGGCCATTGCCAACTTGGTGCGCGTGCCGCTGTATCCACGAAACGGCAGACCTGCGCACACCCACATGCTCGGACACACCAATTGTCGATTGCTTCTGGTCAGTGCCAACCACGCCCATGAAGTGGAGGGTCTTCAGGACGAGTTGTCAGACCTGACCCACATCTTTGTCAGAGATGGGGGTTATGAGGATTGGCTGGCGGCCCAGTCGGCCCAAGACCCCGATGTACCGGTTGCGTCCACCGACTACTTTATTATCAGGCACACCGGCGGCACCACGGGACTATCCAAGGGTGTGGCTTACACCCATAAGGCGTGGCTCGATGCCGGACGGGATTGGTTTTATACCTTTCCGCCAGTAGAGCCCGGCGACAAGTGTTTGCACCTTGGCCCTATCTCCCATGGCTCGGGTTATCAGTACCTGCCGATTTGGTTGGCCGGTGGCTGCAACATCATGCTCGACCACTTTGAGACCACTCATACCCTGGATGTGATCGAGCAGGAGGGAATTAACTTTGCCTTCATGGTGCCCACCATGGTCAATGCAGTCGTCCACGACAACGGTGCAAGGGGTAGAGACTTCTCGTCACTCAAGTGCCTGTTAGTGGCTGCGGCACCGATTCAAGATGCGACGGCGCTGGCTGCCCGCGAAGTGTTTGGCGATGTGCTTTATCAGGGGTATGGGCAAACCGAGGTGCTGCCTATTTCCATGATGAATTCAGCTCAATGGTTTGCCAAGATCGATGGATCTAATCCCTTGCGAGCCTGTGGTCTCGCCCTCCCGTTTTCCGAAGTGGAGATCTGGGATGAAGATAACAACCCCGTTGAGGCTAACGAAGTTGGCGAAATCGTCGCTCGGTCCGATGGGATGATGAGCCAGTTTTGGAATAACCCAGAAGCCACCGCCGAACGCATCGTAAATGGCTGGATCAAAACTGGTGATTTGGGCAAGTTGGACACCAATGGTTACCTGTACGTGGTGGATCGGGCTGATGACATGATCATTTCCGGTGGCTTCAATATCTGGCCAGCAGAAATTGAAAACGTGCTTGCTGGTCATCCGGATGTTGTTGAAGTCGCGGTCTTTGGTATCCCTCACGAGCGGTGGGGTGAAACCCCTCACGCTCTGTGCGTGGTGGTAGAAGGTTCCACAATAACCGAAGATCAACTGATTGATCTGGTTAGCGATGATCTTGGGTCCTACAAAAAGCCCGGCAGCATCACGATTACTACCGAGCCGCTGCCAAAGAGTCCTGTGGGCAAGATCAAGCGCAAAGACCTGCGGGAACCTTTTTGGGCCGGTGTCGATCGTCGGGTGTCTGGCAGTTGAGCCAAGGCCTATCCATTGCCATCATCGGTGGCGGCATTGGTGGACTTACCTCGGCGCTGTGTTTGGCTCGCTGTGGGTATCGTGTCCATGTGCTGGAGCAGGCGTCAGCGATCGTGGAGGCCGGTGCGGGGATTCAGCTATCACCCAATGCCACCAAGGTATTGCTCCAGCTTGGCCTTGGTGACGCTCTAGCTGCCGTATGTGTGCAGCCAGAAGCAACGCACATTCGCAACTGGCGCAGCGGACGGCAGATTTCTCAAACACCCTTGGGTGAAGCGGCTCAGACTCGCTACGGCGCACCCTATTACCACGCTCATCGAGGCGATCTGATTAAGCTGTTGGCCGATGCTGCCACGAGTGAACCTAATATCGATATCCACCTCGGCTTGCGCATTGAGGACTTTGTTCAAAACGTTGACCACGTGGCGCTGACGGCGAGAGGGCAAACCGAGCGATTCGATATCATGGTAGGTGCTGACGGCATTCATTCGGTGGTGCGCGCCAAGCTTTGGGGTGAGCAGCAGCCGGACTTTACCGGCAACATGGCCTGGCGCATGTTGGTGCCAATCGACGGCTTACCCAAGGAGATGGTGGTGCCCAAGACCACGGTTTGGTGGGGGCCGGGTAAGCACTTTGTGCACTACCTGGTCAGCGGTGGACGCTATATGAACTGCGTTTGCGTTGTTGAAACCAACACCTGGCATGCAGAATCTTGGACTGAGTCAGGCTCGGTTGGGGAGCTGAGGGCCGACTTTGGTGGTTGGCACGAGGACATACAGACGTTACTTACCCAAGCAGATGAGTCCACATTGTTTAAATGGGGGCTGTTCGATCGTCCGCCCATGGACAGATGGAGTCAGGGGCGTGTCACCTTGTTGGGGGACGCCTGTCACCCCACGCTGCCCTTTATGGCCCAAGGTGCCGCCATGGCCATTGAAGATGCGGTGATACTGGCAAACTGCTTAACAGGCCAAACTGATGTGGCGAGGGCACTGCAGCGCTACGCTGAGCTTCGTCGAAGTCGAACAGCGCGAATTCAGCGGGGTTCTCGACGCAACGCCAGAGTGTTTCATATGTCGGGTATTCAGGCCTGGTTTCGGAATAGAGCAGCCTCTAGGGCGGGCCAACAGGCCATGGATGGACTGTATCGATACGACCCGCTAACGGTAGGCCTTGATAGTCAGTGACCGTGGATTATGTCAGGGGCGATGAGGTCGCGTGGCTGCTGTTGGCGCTGACGCTTTTTGCTGGCGCTGCATCGCCGGGGCCGAGTTTAGCCTTGGTGATACGACATACCCTGAGCGCCGGCCGTGGGGCGGGGTTGCGTGTTGCCGTGGCTCATGGTCTTGGTGTGTGGCTATATGCGTTGGCCGTGGTGTTTGGCGTCGCTACCTTGCTCACCCACCTCAGCGGCATGATGCTCGCGCTGCAGTTCGCGGGCATGGTGTTTCTGTGTTACCTAGGTGCCGGGATGATTCGCAGTGGGTGGAAGGCCTCGTCAGATGCATCTCTGAATTCGCCGGCTGTAAACGGCATAGATACCGGCAGCTACTTTCGCGATGGTTTTTTGATTGTCTTTTTGAATCCAAAAATCATGGTGTTCTTTCTTGCGGTCTTCAGTCAGTTTTTGACCTCCGCTCAAAGTTTGATGGCCCAGGTTTATGCGGCGTCTCTAGCCGGTGTGATCGACGCGCTTTGGTACGCCTTGGTAGCCCTACTGGTGAGTGGCGGCAGGGTGTCCGGATGGCTGCAACGATATCGCAGCCGGCTCGACGTCTTCTTCGGTCTGGTATTTTGGGGGGTCTCAATTGTTGTCCTATATGGCATATTGAACGCTTACTGAGAAGGTCGCCTGACGCAGCGATCAGATAGAGGTATTGGACGCTTCCTATGTCGCTTTACGAAAAATATGTATTACCTCATGTGATTAACTGCGCCTGCGGGGCCCCCGCCGTGCGTAAGCAGCGTGAAAAAGTAGTGCCGCGGGCTCGAGGGCGGGTACTGGAGTTGGGGGTGGGGACTGGCTTAAACGCGGAGTTTTACCGGGCCGATGCGGTTAGCGGCGTTGTCGGCGTTGATCCCAGCCGAGAAAGTTGGGCTTTGGCAGAGCCTAAAATAGCGCAGGCGCAGGTGCCTATTGAATACTGTGAGGCCAGCGCTGAGGCGTTGCCCTTGCCGACGGATTCGTTTGATACGGCGGTTATTACCTACACCCTGTGCACTATCCCCGATGCTGCTCTTGCGCTGGCCGAGGTTTCTCGGGTGCTGCGGCCGGGCGGTCTTGTTCTGGTGGCAGAGCATGCCTTGGCGCCGGACGCGTCGGTGGAAAAATGGCAGCATCGACTGGATGGGTTTTGGGGCAAAATCGCCGGAGGCTGTCACATTAATCGTAACATCCGCAGCTTACTGGACAGCAGCCCATTAACGGTGACAGGCTGGCAAGGGATGTATCTGCCACAAACACCCAAGGTGGCGGGTTATAACGTTTGGGGTTCGGCCACCTTGGCCTAAGGTTCTGTTTTGGCGTTGAAGACAATAGAAACGAAGATGTCCCGAGGCGAAGCAACTCGGCTGGCCTTGATAAAGGCCGCAGAAAAACTGATTGCGGAAAACGGCTCGTCCAACGTCACCATTCGAGAGATTCTGGAAGCGGCGGGACAAAAGAACGAATCGGCGCTGCAGTACCACTTCAAGAATATGGCGGGCCTCGTTGCGGCTACCCATCGGTTTCGGGATGAACAAATTGTTGAGGCTCGAGTAATTTGCTTAGCTGAACTGGCTGCTAAGCCTCAGCCGCCGGCGCTGAGAGACATTGCTCATGTCATGGTCGCACCGACGTTCAGGTTAGCTCGTGAACACCCAGATTTTCGTCGCTACATTAGAGCGTTCAGTTTGCAGTTAGCCAGCGGAGAAGGTCGGGCTCTCTTATCCGTGCGAAAAAACGCGGGAAATACAGATGCGCAGATTACGGCCTTGCTGCGGAGTGCCTTGCCCCACTTAGACGCGGACGGCTATGAAAGACGGTTAGAGGCCGCCATTCGTTTCGCCAGTGTTTCGATGCATGCCCATTCACGGCAGTCCAATGCCTTTCGGGGTAAGACCAGCGATTTGTTCTTTGAAAGTTTGCTGGACGGACTGGTAGGTCTGCTCAGTGCTGAGGAATCAGTCCAAACCCTCAAACTGTCTCAACAGGTGGCAGAATTTCAAGGGCGATAGCGCTGTTGAAACTAATGCAGGCTCTCGATATGCCGCATGACCACAGAAAAATCTTTGCCCGCTAAACCCTGTTCGTCCAGCAAGGCGTAAGTGCGCTCTGCCTGCTCGCCAAAAGGAATCGAGGCGCTGGCACTGGTCGCGGCATCCTGAGCCAATCTGAGATCCTTCAGCATCATGGCCACAGCAAACCCCGGCTCGTAATCATTGTTGGCCGGTGATGTGGGTACCGGGCCCGGTGCCGGGCAATAGGAGGTCATAGACCAGCACTGGCCGGACGCCTTGGACGAAATGTTGAAGAAGGTTTCTGCATCCAGCCCAAGTTTGGCGGCCAGATTAAATGCCTCGGACGTGGCGATCATGGAAATGCCCAGTAGCATGTTGTTAGCGGTTTTAGCCGCTTGGCCGTTACCGGATGGGCCGGCATGAAAAATATTTTGTCCCATATCCGATAACACTGGATTGGCGCGACTGAAATCTGTCTCTTCTCCGCCCACCATAAAGGTCAGGGTGCCGGCTTTTGCGGCGGCGACACCGCCAGAAACCGGTGCGTCCAACGTACGAAAACCTTTGGTTTTTGCTTGCTCAGCCGCGCTGCGTGCTTCGTCTACCGCGATGGTGGAACAATCGATGAGCAGTGCTGCTGGGTTGGCATTGGCCAGAACACCATCCTGTTCGAAATACACCGAGTGCACGTGTTTGCCTGCGGGCAGCATGGTGATGACAAACTCTGCTCCCGCGACGCATTCCGCGATATCCGCCGCGGCTTTGGCGCCGGCGGCAACGGCATCTGCGACGCTTTGTGGGTTGAGGTCAAAGGCGTTTACCTGATGGCCTGCGGTGGCCAAGTTGGCGCACATGTTGCTGCCCATATTGCCTAGGCCGATGAATGCGATTGTGCTCATGATGTGCTCCCTGAGGTGATTGATGTAATTGCCCTGCTATCGCCCTGGTGGCAGTGATTTACCACTCGGCGATACTGCCGTCCGGGTGACGCCAGATCGGGTTGCGCCAGCGATGTCCTTCGGCTGCTCGTTCCCGCACAGCGTCTTCGTTAATGTCGATGCCGAGTCCCGGGCCTTGAGGGATTTGCACAAAGCCCTCGGCGAAATTAAAGACCTGGGGATTCTCCAAATAATGGGTCAAATCGTTGGTTTGGTTGTAGTGAATGCCCTGGCTTTGTTCCTGAATAAAGGCATTTTGGCAAACCGCATCGACCTGCAAACACGCGGCTAAGGCGATAGGTCCCAGCGGGCAGTGAGGGGCCAAGGCGATATCCCATGTTTCGGCCATATCAGCGATTTTTTTGCATTCGGTTATGCCGCCGGCATGGGATAAGTCCGGTTGAACAATGTCTGCCGCGCCAAGGGTAAAAAGATCCTTAAAGTCGAAGCGCGAGAACAGACGCTCGCCTGTGGCGATGGGGACATGGGTTTGGCGTCTAAGGTCCGCCATGGCATCGAGATGTTCGCTTAGCACAGGTTCTTCTATAAACAGCGGCGAATAAGGTTCAATGGCGTGGATCAAAGTCTTAGCCATGGGTACATGAACGCGGCCATGAAAGTCCACGGCAATGTCCAGGGCGCTGCCCACGGCTTCGCGTAAATGGGCGATACGAGCAACTGCGTCGTCGATCTTGCTGTAGCTGTCGACGATTTGCATTTCCTCGGTTAGGTTCATCTTGGTGGCTTTAAAGCCATCCTCGATAGCGCGCTGAGCGCTGCTGACAATATCTGCAGGTCGATCGCCGCCCACCCAAGCATAAACGCGGATACGGTCACGCACTTGTCCGCCCAGCAACTGGTGTATCGGCGCGTCGTGAAACTTACCCTTAATATCCCACAAGGCTTGGTCAATACCGGCGATGGCGCTCATGTGAATGCCGCCACCCCGATAAAACCCTCCTCGGTAAAGGGTTTGCCAGTGTCGTTCGATTTGCAGAGGATCTTCGCCGATGAGGTAGTCGGCCAGTTCCTCTACTGCCGCCGCAACGGTATGAGCGCGGCCTTCCAGTACAGGTTCGCCCCAGCCTACCAAGCCTTCGTCCGTGGAGATTTTGAGAAAGCACCAGCGCGGGGCAACGATAAAAGTTTCTAAAGCGGTGATTTTCATCCGTTGTGCCTCGTCAGCATATCCTTGTTCCAGAGATCCGTTTGGAGGCCAAAGGGTCGGGAATGGGCTGGTGGGCCGAATCGCTTAACCGGTTGTGTGGTAAGTATCTGTTGGACTGAGTTGGCCATCCCTGCTCCCCGCTGGCTCAAGGGCAAGGGTAGCAGGTAATGGCTGATTGCTCAGTAGCGGAATCGATTCAGCGAATTGTTATGGCTTCAGAGTTGGGGAGCAACTCGAATGTTTGCAGGTCGTGGGCTAGCAGGGTTTCATCCTTCAGACCGCGCCGAAACATGGCTTCTGTCAGGCCGTTCACCGGCGTTGGTACCAGATGGTAAAGGACCAACTGTCCTATGCCTGCTTGTGCGCTGGCGTCCTCCAGAGTTCGAGTGTCTGCGTGATAGTCAGTGACGTCGATGAAAATCTTCGTAAGGTTGTTTCGGCCTGCCTCGGTTGCGGCCTCAATCATGATGTCTAACGAGTGTCTGGCTAAGGCATCGTGGAACAGGATGTCGGCGCCTTGAGCGGCGGCAAAAAGATCGTCTGTGGCATTGCTGTCGCCGCTGATGACCACGGAACGTCCCTTGTAATCTAGGCGGTAGCCCACTGCGGGGCTGACCGGGTCGTGTTCCACGATAAAACTGGTCACCGTGAGGTCGGCGTCCTGCCACACGATGCCGGACTCCACGGTCACAGGGGTCATTGGACCAGCCGTCGGAGGTAATATATCGGTGCCGTGATGGGCAACCCGGTAGCCACGATCCAAGGCATAAGCCTCGTTAAACCCACCGACAACGCGTTGTATTCCCGTGGGACCAAAGACTTGCAGGCTGGTTTTTCGTCCAGCGACCCAAGACTGCAGATTCACGTCAGGCAGTGCTGCGATATGATCGGAATGATAGTGGGTTAGCAGCACCCCGTTAATGCGATTCATCGGCAGCTGTGCTTGTCCTATGCGCACGGGAGAGCGGGCGCCCACATCGATAAGAAAAAAGTGCTCGGGTGTAACGACAGCGATGCAGGCTTGGGCGCGGTCCATGGCATTGCCTAAGGGGGATGCACTGCCGCATATCACGACCTTCATTCCATCAAATGATTCGGGAACAGACGCAAACACGATGCTGCTCGCGCGTTTGAGCAGTGCATCTTGAACCGCAGGTAGGCGATACAAAACCGCGCCGACGGTGATGAAGAGAATAAGGGTAATGCTGGCGATGATGGATTTGCGTTTCATGAACTCGAGCTCCTCAACGAAAGTTTAGTCAGCGTGCTGGGTTACCGACTTAATTGATTAGTGGCGCACAGGCATAGGTTCGCGAGTTAGATGTAGCGTCGACCCTCACAATCCTATGCGCTGGCTCCGTCCCAATAATTAATCTCCTAGGAAGGCCTCGCAGCCGGTGCCTTCAAGAACAGCATCGACGCCTTCTCTGTCCGCAGGATCAAGGCTGAAATAGCCCTGTCTAAGGCTCTGCAAGCACTTCGCCTGATAAGGGAAGGTGGGTTGGGTCCATGGTTGGCCGTCGATGGTGGTGTTCATTTGTGTATCACCCGCGTCAATGGCGGCGTTATTCGCGAGCAAGGCCGGGATGTACACATGACCCACCTCACTGAGCAGGTCGCCGAGGTGGGCGCGAATCTGCTCTGGCTCAAGCCAACTGTCGTCGGTGGCTGGCTGACCGCTTAGGTCGTCTACGATATCGGTCCAAGCGTGAACTCTTGGCGCGTGGTCGAGGCAGAGCTTCATCGGAGTTGGATCGAATTTTGCCAGTTGGGTCAACTGGGCGTAAATGGCAAAATCCGCACTGCTGGGGCGGTCGCCCAAGACGAAGGGGTGGCGCTGGAGTAATGCGTCAAAGATCTGCAAAAATCGCAAATAGCTGGCTTCGATGACAGGAGCGGTAATGTCGTTGGAGCCGACCACATACAGACGAGAAATTTGTCTTTGGGAAATAAACTCGCCCAGTTCAGATAGTTTGTCTTCCGGGGCGCCGTTATTGGACCAGCGCGGCAAGATCTTGCCCGCGGTCGTAATGTCGTCTTGGTAGTGCCAGCGGTAATGGAACATGGCCTTGGTAAGCCATTCATCACCGTAGTCTTCGAGTAAATCGTTAATGAAGCCCAGAACTGGATTGCTCGGCACGGTGTGTCTGCCGAGATAATCAGCTTCGAAACGCCGGATGAGCGGTGTGGAATCTACCGCGGCTTCCAGTTCACCCTCTGAGTTGGGCAAATAAAAAGTCGGCAACAATTGCACCTTGGCTTCGGGCAGGCCTGCTTGGGCGGCTTGGTCACCAATCAGCAGTTCATAGGGTATGTGTCGAAATCGAAGGTAAGCCAACATTTTCCGGGTGTAGGGGGAACCGGGGACGCCTTTTAAAAGAAGAGGTTGGTGAGAGGGCATATCTGCTCCGTTTTGTCTGTTGGGATTGAGTGCCGACGCTAGCCGAGTATAACTAATGGAAGGCATTATTTCGACGATATTACGAGGGCTTGGGTTTCGCAAGAGTCGTTGATCCGGGGAGTATCTGAGCCGATGCCCAGAGCAAGCTACACCTAACCTTGCCGCTCATTTGCTGGCGTGTCTTTGGCACGGGAAGCCGGATAAAATTCTCGTCAAAACCAGTTGAGAGCAAGATGACACAGGAAAATGCCCAAGAAACCTACTTCGGTTTGCCCAGTTTTTGGTTTCAGCGACAAGACAGCGAAAGCGATCATGTGTTTTACGAGCAGGCCCGGATGGTGGCGCACATTGATGATGCCACCATGGATGCCGTAACGGATTTCTACCGAGAGTTTATTCCAGCCGGCGCCAGCGTGTTGGACCTTATGTCTTCTTGGTTGTCGCACCTACCCAATGATCTGGCACTGGGTCGGGTAGCAGGCTTGGGCATGAACGCAGAAGAGCTATCGGCAAACCCTCAACTTACCGAGTGGTGCGTGCACAACCTAAACGAAAATCCAGAGCTCCCGTTCAGTGACCGCAGTTTCGATCGAGCGTTGATCGTGGTGTCCATTCAATACCTGACCCGACCGGTTGAAGTCCTGCAGTCGGTTCTCAGTGCTCTTAAGCCAGGTGGGGCCATCGCCATAGCGATGTCCCATCGGTTATTTCCTACCAAGGCCATAGCGGCTTTCCAAGGTATGGAGAGAGACGACAAAATGAAGTTAGTAGGATACTGTTTGCAGCAGGCGGGCTTCGTTGACATCACCTTTCACGATCGCTCACCCTTGGGGGCTGACCCCATGTGGATCATGACCGCGACCAAGTTCCACGCATAAAACGCTGGTTGGCAGACTCTTTCTGCAAAGCAATCAAGTTCGGAGAGAATTCATGGAAATCGTACCTGATTCGATGCGGGACCCACGCATAACGACGACGACAATAGACGTTAGGGATGGGCTGCATTTCGAGGTAGATCAATGCGGAGACGGCGATGAACTGGCGCTGTGTTTGCACGGCTTTCCGGAACACAGTTTCTCATGGCGCTATCAATTGCCCATGCTGGCAGATTTGGGTTTTACCGCCTGGGCACCGAATTTGCGAGGCTACGCCAGCAGCAGCCGACCAAACGGGCTGCAGGCCTATCGATTAGACGAACTTGTGGAGGACGTGGCCCGCATTATCGAAGCCAGTGGCAAGCGGAAAGTGACGTTGATAGCCCACGACTGGGGAGCGGTGATTGCATGGGAGTTTGCCCTGCGACAACGACTACCGTTGGAGCGGCTCATCATATGCAACGTCCCGCATCCCCAAGCCATGCAAGATGCTTTTGGTTGGACCCAGCTGAAAAAAAGTTGGTATGTGTTTTTCTTTCAGATCCCTTGGTTGCCTGAGTATTTGTTGGGGCGTGATCAGGCTCGCCCCATAGCCGACACATTTCTTACCACTTCCAGCAATACGGCTCAGTTTCCGACCGACGTCAGAGAAGTCTACCGGCGGAACGCGGCGCAACCCGGTGCGCTGACAGCCATGATCAATTTTTATCGCGGGTTGCTTCGAGGTGAACGCAGTCGGCCAAGAGTAGATCCACGTACACCGATCGATACGCCCACGCTGATGATATGGGGCGAGGATGATGTGGCCTTGGATAAAACAACCACCCTGACCACCGGGGACTACGTCACAGACTTCACGATTCGCTATCTGCCCGGCGTGTCCCACTGGGTTCAGCAGGAGCAGCCGGAAGCAGTGAACGCCATGATGAGCGCTTTTGTGAAGGGTGATGACATACCCGAGTACAGACCTTCCTGATGAGGGCTGTTTAGGGGCTGTTTTAGGGTTTTGCCGCAGAGAGGGGAGGACGATTATGGGGCGTGGCTGCGCAGAAATTATCCAAGTCTTTGAGTTGATGGCGGAACAGGACGTTGATTTGCTGGTGCCTTTCTACCGTCGCTTTTTTCTACTTTGCCCCGAGGCAGAGGCCTTAATGGGCCACTCCGACGAACCCATGCGTGGGAGGATGCTTGAGCAAACCATCGAACTGTTGATGGACGGCGAACTGCAAGGTCCCGGAAACTACTTTCGCTGGGAGATAGCCAACCACCTCTCGGCTTATGGCGTAAGCGCTGATATGTACACAGCCTATTTTCAGGCATTAGGTGACGAACTGCGCGAGGCTTTGGGCGAGGCTTGGCATGCCAGTTTCGCGGCAGGATGGCGTATGCGAATTGCCGACCTGTTGCAGGATGTAGAGGACAGCCGGGCTGCGCCTCAGGCTTAAGGCCTTCTTGGACAGCGGGGCCGTTTTTGAGCGGATATCCGAGTTTTGATGAACATATCGTTGACCTTGGTGTGGACGGTGTATTCGCAGGAAGGATTAGGGTAAGTTCGTGGACAGTTTGAGAGGGAGATTGGGAAAATGAATAGACTCACAGCGTTATTGGGTGTGGCCGTGCTGGCGGTGGTTGCCTATCTGGCCCTTGGGCCGCAATCCGCGCAGGATGCAGGGTCAGGCAGCGACCAGGCGGCAACGTCCAGTGTAGCGCCGACCACGGCTTTTATTGACGATGAACGCATCAAGAATGCCGAGAACGAGCCGGGTAACTGGCTGGCATTCGGGCGTACCTACGAAGAGCAGCGGCACTCCCCGCTGACGCAGATCAATAAAGAAAGCGTCAGTGAGCTTGGGTTGGCTTGGTATAAGGACATGAATACCAATCGTGCCTTGGAAGCGACTCCTATTGTCGTGGACGACACCATGTACTTCACCAGCACGTGGAGCAGGGTCTACGCGGTGGATGCCCGGACCGGTGAAACCAAATGGATGTATGACCCAGAAGTTCCCGGCGAGTGGGCACGCAAGGCATGCTGTGATGTGGTGAATCGAGGCGTCGCCGTCTACAAAGGCCGTGTTTACGTGGGCACCTTGGACGGAAGATTGGTGGCCTTAGATGCAGCAACCGGCTCCGTTGTATGGGATGTTGATACCCTCATCGACCGTACGCGTTTTTACACCATCACCGGAGCGCCCCGCGTAGCCAACGGTAAAGTGTTCATTGGTAATGGCGGCGCTGAATTTGGCGTCCGAGGTTATGTAACGGCCTATGACGCAGAAACCGGTGAAGAGGTCTGGCGCTTCTTTACGGTGCCCGGTGATCCATCACTGCCCTTTGAACACCCTGAAATGGAACTGGCGGCAGAAACGTGGAAAGGCGGCAGCTGGTGGGAGTTTGGCGGCGGCGGTACCGTGTGGAACTCGATTGTTTATGACCCGGATTTCAACAACGTTTATCTAGGCGTGGGTAACGGTTCACCTTGGACTCGCGTTATTCGCTCCCCCGGTGGCGGAGATAATCTCTTTCTATCCTCTATTGTTGCCCTAGACGCTGATACTGGTGCCATGAAGTGGTATTACCAGACTACCCCGGGCGACAACTGGGACTACACCGCTGTCCAAGATATCGCGCTAGCTGATATGGAAGTGGACGGCGAAATGCGCAAGGTGCTGCTGCAGGCACCGAAAAACGGATTCTTCTATGTCCTCGACCGAGCCGACGGCAAGTTGCTGCGGGCTAACAAGTTCGCCACGGTAACTTGGGCCAGCCATGTGGACATGGAGACAGGTCGACCGGTAGAAAACCCGGAACTGGACTACGAAGAACGAGAAAAGTGGGTTCTGCCCGGGCCTTTGGGTGCGCACAACTGGCAAGCCATGTCAGTGGACGAAAAAGCCGGTGTGGTTTACATCCCTGCCCAAGATAACCCGCTGATTTACGGCTTGAGCGAGGATTGGAAGCAGTCGGGTATTTACAAGCGCAATGCCGGTGGCTGGAATACCGGGCTGGAGTTTGGGCGCATAACCCAGTTGGTGGTCGACAATATTGCCGATCAACCTACCCCTAAGGGCTATTTGAAAGCCTTCGACCCGTTGACGGGCGAAGATAAATGGGTCGTTGAAATTCCGCATTACTGGAACGGCGGGGTGCTGTCCTCAGCTGGTGGATTGGTCTTTCAAGGCGATGCGCTGGGCATGTTAACCGCCTATGACAAGGACACCGGTGACGCGCTCTGGCAGTTCAACACCTATACCTCCATGTTGGCGCCGCCCATCACCTTTGAACTTGATGGAGTGCAGTATCTGTCGATTTTGACCGGCACCGGCGGTGGCGACTTATTTGGGGGTGAGCCACTGCCTCCGGTAGCCGAACACGCATCGCTGACCTACAACAACTACGGCAGGCTGTTGGTATTTAAAGTGGGCGGTACACAAGAACTTCCGGTACCTACGGTTCGTGACCGCAGTATCCCAGTTCAGGAAAATCTAGTAGCCAGCAACGAGCAGATCGCGGTGGGTGAACGTCACTACAACAACTATTGTGCGGTCTGTCATGGCTTGGCTGTGCGTTCCGGCGGGTCGATTCCAGATCTGCGCCGCATGAGCGAAGGCACCCATACCGCTTTCAATCAGATTGTTCAGGACGGATTGCTAGCCGCTAATGGCATGGCGGCCTTCGATGATGTGTTGTCTGATGAAGACACCACGATGATTCACCACTACGTGCGCGCGAGGGCAGAGCAGGATCGCCTGCAGGCGGCAGGTGAGGTAGAGATGGGGCAGCTTA
>JAYOVN010000012.1:0-49205 GCA_038151515.1 Gammaproteobacteria bacterium
AGTTGATTACCAAAAGTATGAATGTATCCATCGAAACATTGGCTGGTCTGGAACGGCGCCTGACCATTGCAATTGACAGCGACGCCTTTGAAGCGCAAATAACGAGCCGTCTAGAAAGTGCCCGGGGCCAAGTCAAAATACCGGGTTTCCGTGCTGGTAAGGTGCCCATGAGAGAAGTACGCCGCCGATTTGGTAACGCCGTACGTTCTGAAGTTGCCGGGGAAATGATGCAAAGCAGCTTTATGACCGCTGTTCAGCAGGAAGAGATGAACCCGGCCAGTGCGCCTAAGCTCGACGTGGTGAAAATGGATCCAGGTATCGATTTTGAATTCACCGCCACCTTTGATGTGTTCCCGACCATTGAGCTTGGGAGCTTCAGCAAAATTAACGTGAAGCGGCCTTCGGCAGTGATCGAGGACGCGGATCTTGAGACCATGATCGAGCGGTTACGTGACCAACACGCCACCCAAGAGCCAGCGGTACGACCGGCTCAAGAGGGTGATCAGGTGAAGGTGGACTTTACCGGTGAACTGGATGGCGAGCGGGTAGAAGAGGCCTGTGGAGAAGGCATGTCTTTTACCATCGGTCAGGGTCAGATGATTGAGGACTTTGATAAGGGCGTGATCGGCTTGGGTGCCGGCGAAGAGCGGACCTTCGACGCTGTATTTCCCGAGGACTATCGTGCTGAGGAATTGCAAGGTAAGACCGTGCAGTTCTCGGTAAAGGTCGTAGAAGTGACCGAGCGACAGCTGCCGGAATTGGATGACGAGTTTTTCCAGAAGTTCGGTATTGAGGAAGGGGGCGAAGAAGCGTTCCGAGAAGAAGTTCAATCCAACATGGGTCGCGAGCTTGAGGCGTCGGTAAAAAACCAAATTAAACAGCAGGTTATGGATGGTTTGTCGGATATACATGAGTTTCCGATTCCCCACGATATCGTGCACAGAGAGATCCACGTGCTTAAAGAGCAGATGATGGGGCAGTTTCAAATGCCTCCGGGCCAAGCCCAAAGTTTGGATCTTCCCGATGCGCTGTTCCATGATCAGGCAGAAAAACGGGTCAAGGTCGGGCTTATCGTTAATGAGGTGATCAGCGCAGGCGAGTTGGTGGCGGACGCCGAAAAAGTGGATGCCAAGCTTCAAGAGTTAGCAGCACCTTACGGGGAGCCAGAACAGGTGATTGAATGGTACCGAAGCAATCCAGAGCAAATGGGCAATATTGAGATGTCGGTGCTTGAAGATCAGGTAGTTGACCACATTATGGCTTCGGCCCAAGTGGAAGAGGTCGTAGCAAGCTACGCAGAAGTTATCAGCGGCGCAGCCATCGCACCGCCGGCTGATGAAGGGTCCGCTGAGGAGCCAACAGAAGAATCTGGTGCTTAAGGCGAAAAAAACCAGTGACGAGTCCAACAAACTCGGAAGTAGAGGATTGAATCCATTGGATGACAAGAATAGCAATACAGGAGGCTCTCAGATGACGCCGATTACAGGTCTGGGCATGGTGCCCATGGTGGTAGAGCAAACGGCACGAGGCGAGCGCTCCTACGACATTTACTCCCGGTTGTTGAAAGAGCGCATCATTTTTATGGTTGGGCCTGTGGAAGACCATATGGCCAACTTGATCGTGGCTCAGATGCTATTTCTCGAGTCGGAAAATCCCGATAAAGACATCAATCTGTACATCAACTCGCCGGGAGGCTCGGTCACTGCGGGTCTTGCGATTTACGACACCATGCAGTTTATCCGTCCCCAAGTCAGCACATTGTGCGTCGGCCAAGCGGCCAGTATGGGGGCGTTTTTGCTCGCGGCAGGGGAACCTGGAAAGCGCTTTGCACTACCGAATTCGCGGATGATGTTGCACCAGCCAGCAGGCGGCTCTCGGGGTGTTGCTGCGGATATAGAAATTCAGGCTCAAGAGATATTGTTGGCCAAGGAGCGCTTGAACAAAATCATCGCCGAACACACGGGTCAAGACATTGAGCGTGTTGCCAAGGACACGGATCGAGACTTTTGGATGAGTCCAGAAGAAGCCAAAGAATACGGATTGGTGGATTCAGTCCAAGACAGCCGTCAAACGAAGACAGAAGGCTAAGGATAGAGCGCCCAGAAGCCTACAGGGTCTCCTTTTCGGGCTTGCAAATACTGTCCGCTGGCAGCAATGTTAGGGCATCGTTGCGCGAAGAGGACTCAGCCTAGGGCTGGTCGGAATAGTTGCACACACAGGCCGTTTAGGGCGGCCGGTCGGATCAAGAAGAGGAAGTTATGTCAGAAGAAGGTAGCAAAGGGGACGATTCAGGCAAACTGCTGTATTGCTCTTTCTGTGGCAAGAGCCAGCACGAAGTGCGCAAGCTTATTGCGGGACCCTCTGTTTTCATATGCGACGAGTGCGTCGAACTGTGTAACGACATCATTCGCGAAGAGGTGTCTGAAGCCGCACAAAGCGGCGAATCTGCCAAGCTTCCGGTACCCACCGAGATCAAAGCCATTCTCGACGAATACGTCATTGGCCAAGACCAGGCGAAAAAGGTGCTCTCTGTAGCGGTCTACAACCACTACAAGCGCCTGAACTACAGCGCTAAGAAAGACGATGTCGAGTTGTCCAAGTCTAATATTTTGCTCATCGGCCCGACTGGCTGCGGCAAGACGCTGCTGGCCGAGACGCTAGCGCGGCTGCTGGATGTGCCGTTTACCATTGCCGATGCCACGACCCTCACCGAGGCCGGCTACGTGGGTGAGGACGTCGAAAATATTATTCAAAAGTTGCTCCAAAAGTGCGACTACGATGTGGACAGAGCCCAAGTCGGAATCGTCTATATCGATGAAATCGACAAGATCTCTCGTAAATCCGATAACCCTTCAATTACCCGAGACGTCTCCGGTGAGGGCGTGCAGCAGGCCTTGTTGAAGTTGATCGAAGGTACGGTGGCCTCGGTTCCGCCACAAGGAGGTCGTAAGCATCCGCAACAGGAGTTTTTACAGGTAGATACCTCCAAGATCCTATTTATTTGCGGCGGCGCCTTTGCTGGTTTGGACAAGGTGATCTCTGATCGTTCGGACAAATCGGGTATCGGATTTGGCGCACAGGTGAAGGGGGAATCAGATCGCGACACAATCGGTGAAACCTTGCAAAACCTAGAGCCAGAAGATCTGGTGCGGTACGGGTTGATTCCAGAATTTGTCGGCAGATTACCCGTGGTAGCCACCCTAGGTGAACTCGACAACGATGCGCTGGTGCGGATCTTGACTGAGCCAAAGAACTCGCTAACCCGTCAGTACTCCAAACTCTTCGAGATGGAAGGAGTAGAGGTGGATTTCCGTGAGGATGCGCTGCAAGCGGTTGCTGCGAAAGCGACCGAGCGAAAAACCGGCGCTCGCGGTTTACGTTCTATCCTTGAATCTGTCCTTCTAGACACCATGTATGATTTACCGGGGTCAGAGTCGGTGAGCAAAGTCGTCATCGATGAAAGCGTTATTTCCGGAGAAAGCGCGCCAATGTTGATATACGAGAACATTGATCAAGCGAAAGCTGCTCCGACAGACTGACGGATCCGAGAACTAAGGATAAACGATCCAGAGGGCTAGGCGCTTTCTGGTTCAATAGTTCTACGCGACTCAGACAACGGGATGTAGAGGGCACTGTGATCGTTATACAGTGGTCCTTTGAAACCAACAGCCTGAGTACTGTCTATGACTGATTCCCATCGAGATTTGCTACCCGTTCTGCCGCTGCGCGACATGGTGGTCTTTCCTCACGGCGTGCACCCGCTCTTCGTCGGCACCAAAAGCTCCATTGTCGCCTTAGACTCCGCCATGGCGGACGACAAGCAGATCTTCTTGGTAGCGAAAAAAGAGTCCGAGAAGGCCGAAGTTGGGCCAGATGATCTTTACGACATGGGCACAGTCGCGACTATTCTGCAGCTTCTGAAGCTACCCGACGGCACCGTCAAGGTCTTGGTCGAAGGGGGCAGCCGTGCCGCGGTTAAGCGGATAGACACCAGTGACGAGTTCATCCGCGCAGAGGTCGCCATCCAGCCGGACCTGGAAATAGAACGACGGGAAGCAGATGCCATCGTGCGCTCGCTGCTCTCCCACTTCGAGCAATACGCTCAGGGTAATAAAAAAATCCCCCAAGAGGTGCTTGCCTCGCTGTCAGGGCTGGACGACCCCTCTAGGCTCATGGACACCATGGCCGCTCAGATGGCGCTGGAAATACACGATCGCCAGTCCATCTTAGAAACCGTTGAAATTAAAACCCGGATGGAACGATTGCTGGGGTTCATGGATGCAGGTCTGGCGTTGCAGCAGGTTGAAAAACAGGTGCGCGGTCGGGTTAAGAAGCAAATGGAGCAAAGCCAGCGGGACTACTATCTGAATGAGCAAATGAAGGCCATTCAGAAAGAGATGGGCGACGACTCGGCTTCTGAACTGGACGAACTAGAAGCCAAGATTGAAAACGCCGGCATGCCTGCCGAAGCAAAAGAGAAAGCCCAGACCGAACTCAACAAGCTCAAGAATATGGCCCCCATGTCGGCAGAGGCCAACGTGGTGCGCGGCTTCGTCGATTGGATGCTTAACATCCCTTGGAGCAAGCGCAGTCGGGTTCGAAAGGACCTCGCTGCGGCTCAAGAAATTCTAGATGCAGATCACTACGGACTGACAGAGGTAAAAGAGCGGATCATCGAATACTTGGCGGTGCAGAATCGCGTTGGCAAGTCCAAGAGTCCGGTGCTGTGTCTGGTGGGACCTCCCGGTGTCGGTAAGACCAGTTTGGGTGAAAGCATCGCCAAGGCTACCAACCGCAACTTTGTTCGCATGGCCTTGGGTGGCGTGCGAGACGAGGCGGAAATTCGCGGCCACCGCAGAACCTACATTGGCTCTCTACCGGGGAAAGTGATTCAAAAAATGTCAAAAGCCGGAGTGGTCAACCCACTGTTCTTGCTTGATGAGATCGACAAGATGGGTATGGATATGCGCGGTGATCCGGCCAGCGCCCTGCTTGAAGTGCTTGACCCGGAACAAAACGACACGTTTAACGACCACTACTTGGAAGTGGACTACGATCTGTCCAATGTCTTTTTCGTTTGTACATCAAACAGCATGGACATCCCCGGCCCATTGCTTGATCGCATGGAAGTGATTCGGCTGCCGGGCTACACCGAAGAGGAAAAACGCAACATCGCCCAGCGTTACTTGGTGCCAAAGCAAGTGAAGAACAATGGTCTTAAACCGGAGGAACTGGAAATCACAGAGGCAGCCATTACCGATCTGATTCGCTATTACACCAAGGAAGCGGGGGTTCGGGGACTGGAGCGCGAGGTTGCTAAAATTGCGCGCAAGGTTGTCAAAGAGCAGTCGTTGAAAGCGGATTCTGAAAACAAGGGCAAAAAGAAAAAGTCCGGGAAATTCGCTAAAACCACAGTGGGTCCAGAGCAATTGGATCACTACAGCGGTGTCCGAAAGTTCAGCTACGGTCGTGCTGAAGAGAAAGATCAGGTGGGTATCGTTACCGGTTTGGCGTGGACCCAAGTCGGCGGGGAACTGCTTAACATAGAGGCGGTGTCCATGCCCGGTAAGGGGCGACAGACCAAAACCGGCTCCCTTGGCGATGTCATGCAAGAATCCATTCAGGCCGCGCTGACGTTCGTTCGCAGCCGCTCGGAAGTGTTGGGCTTGCCGGAAGATTTTCATGAAAAAACAGACCTGCACATTCACGTCCCAGAAGGCGCGACCCCGAAAGATGGTCCGAGCGCGGGCATTGGTATGTGTACGGCCATGGTTTCGGTGATTACCGGTATTCCGGTAAAAGCTGATGTGGCCATGACGGGTGAGATTACTCTGCGCGGCCAAGTTCTTCCTATCGGTGGATTGAAAGAAAAGCTATTGGCGGCCCATCGTGGAGGTGTGAAGCGTGTGATCATCCCTCACGAGAACGAAAAAGACTTGGCGGAGATCCCTGAGAACGTGAGGGAAGATCTTGAAATACACTGCGTTAAGTGGATGGACGAGGTGTTGCAGGTAGCACTGGATCGTATGCCTGTGCCCCGCATAGCTGACGATAACCCAAAGGGGAGAGTTGCTGAGGGTAAATCTGAAAAGGACAATGCTCCCGGAATAAACCCACACTAGAGATGCCGATCAAAATACTTTTGGCTAACGGTGGTAATTGGTTGCCACAGGGCTAAAGGGTTGATATATCATGTGGGTCCGAAAGGATTTTTTTTAACAGTTCGCACTAGTTAGGATCCGTTGGCCCATCGAGGGCGCATTCAAATCTAACTAAGGCGAAAAGCGAGGGGCATAAAATTGAACAAGAGTGAATTGGTAGACCACGTAGCAGAAGCAGCGGACATTCCAAAGGCAGCAGCTGCCCGGGCAGTGGATTCTGTTTTGGAAGGTATTTCTGGGTCATTGAGTAACGGTGAATCTGTCGCGTTGGTCGGCTTTGGTACGTTCTTGGTGCGAGAGCGCGCAGCGCGTGCCGGACGTAATCCAAAGACCGGTGAAGCAATTCAAATTGCGGCGGCCAAGGTGCCTGCTTTTAAAGCTGGTAAGGCATTAAAAGACGCGTTGAATTAAGACGCACTGAACCAAAAGACGGGTAACAAGCGACGTGAGTCGCGACTTAAGGGCGCACCGATGCGCCCTTTTTTTTGATATTGCGATCTGATTTAGGCAACCTCGCAAACGGACGGACAAGGATGAAAACATGCTGCAACAACTAAGAGATCAGACCCAATCCACAGGCTTTAAAATCTTGGTAGTGGCGATTATTTTGGTACTGACGTTGTTTGGTTTCGGTGCGACAAACCTTTTCATGGGCACTACACCAAGTATTGCTGAGGTTGGCGATTTTGACATTAACGAAGGCGTGCTCTCGGTTGAAACCGAGCGCGAGCGCCGTCGGCTACTGTCGCAGATGGGCCCAGAGTTTGACCCCAACGACATTGATCGACTGCAGCTGCAAAACTATGCCCTAGACCAACTGATCAATCGACAGGTGCTGTATCAAGCGGCCGACACGTTGGGATTCAGCCTTTCTGAGGGAGAGGTAAATCAACGTTTGCTGGAAAGCCCAGTCTATCAGGTTGGTGGGCAGTTTAACGAAGCCCTCTATCGTCAGCAGCTACAACTTATGGGCTTTACTCCGGTGCAGTTTATAGCAGAAGTGCGCCAAGGCCTTGGCTCCGAGCTTTTGCGCGCAGGTGTGGCGAATACTGCCTTCACCATTGATTGGGAAACCGCCAGCGCTACCGCTTTGTTGAATCAGCGTCGAGATATCGCCTACTTGGGCCTCGACGTAAATGACTACTTGCCCAGCATAGAGGTGTCTGAGGACGACATCGCCCTGCGTTATGCTGAGGATAGCAGCGCTTACCTGACCGAAGAGAGTGTGGATGTGGAGTGGGTAGAGCTGACTCTTGCATCACTTCAGGATGCGGTATCTGTCGACGACAGCGAAGAAGTGCTACGCGAAATCTACGAACAAGACATTGTCGCCAGAGCCGAGAGCGCTCAGCGCGATTCAGATCACATCTTGGTGATTGTGGACGAAAGCACCGACGAAGCCGCAGGCCTGGCCAAAATCCGTAGCGCCGCCGAGCGCCTAGCCCAAGGCGAGGACTTTGGGGCCCTAGCTAAGGAACTATCTGACGATCCGGGATCCGCGGAGGTCGGAGGCAACTTGGGTATGTTGGCCAAGGGTTCCTTCGATCAGTCGTTTGAAGACGCATTGTGGGGCCTGCAAGCGCCCGGTGACGTCTCTGAACCAGTACGCAGCGAATTTGGCTACCACCTGATTCGATTGAAAGCGATTGGCGACGTTGACCTGCCAAGCTTTGAAGAGGAGAAAGACAATATCCTAGCGAACATGCGTGCAGATGCAGCTCTGGACACTTACGAAACCAGGATCGACGAGCTGGAGCAGAGAGCATTTGAGGAACGCTTCGGACTGACCGAGACCGCCCAAGCCCTGTCACTTGACGTGCAGCAGGCAAAGGGCGTTACTCAAGCAGAAACGCAACCCGTTGGAATAGACTCCTCGGTTGCCCAAACCATCTTCGGTAGCACGGTTGTGCTGGAAGCCCTGTTCTCACCAGAGGGCGTAGATGGCGAAAACAGCGCGGTACTGCGTTTGGCCGACGATAGGGCCGTCGTGGTTCGTGCGAGCACCCATTATCCATCGGCTCAGCTGGCCTTGGCAGAGGTCAAAGACACCATCGCAGAACAACTGCGACTGGAAACCGCTCAAGGTCGAATCGAGGCGGATAAAACCCGAGCGCTAGAGCAATTGGCATCCGGGGCCTCGGTGTCGGATGTGGCGAACGAGCTTGGAAAACGCTGGACCACTCGCGAGATGATTACGCGAAACCAAGTGGATCAAGCCCCTCAGGCGGTGCTAGAGAAAGCCTTCGCTCTCCCTCGGCCGACTGAAGGTGCTAAGAGTGTCGATGCAACCACGACGCCCACCGGCAGCGCCCTGGTGGTGGTGACTCGGGTAGTAGCCGGTGATGTCAGCACAACCCAAGACAATCTCGTTGCCCAATTGGGGCAGCAGATACAGGCCCGGGACCAGCAACTGGAATTTGCGGCGTTTTTCGCATCCGCTGAAGAAGCCGTGGGCGTAAGCCGGGCCCAATAAGTCAGGGATAACCTGCCTAGCAGCAAGGTCAGAGGGCGGCCCTACTGGGTCGCTGCTTTGTGAGTAGCAATAACCTGTCTGGGCTCAACCGGAGGATAGGTCGTGTGTCTCAGGCGGGAGGCTCTATCCCCCGATCACATCTACGTAGAGGGTGAGACCCTGTCCCGGTTGAAGATAGCGCTTGGGCTGCAGGTCATTCCACTGCACAATGTCACCGACACGCAAACGAAATCGCTGGGCGATTCGGCTGAGTGAGTCGCCTCTGCGCACCCGATAGTGGATCTTGCGTATTTTATTGGGCGGACTATCTGTCAAAGTTGGAGTCACCGCGGTGTTGAGCACCTTGATCCGTTGTCCGATACTGAGCAGGTCTCTGGGCCCAATCTTGTTCAACTTCACCAGCGTCGTGACGGTGGTGTCTAGGCGCTTGGCGATCAACCACAACGAATCACCTTGGCGTACGGTGTAGGTGGGCAGGTCCACGTTGTCAGACGTCTTTAAATTCTTGGCTACGGGGACTCGAAGCTTTTGCCCAATTTGCAATAAGTCGCTATCCAACTGGTTGAGTTGTCTCAATGTGGTTGTGCTTAAGCCATGCGTTTGTGCAATGTCGCTGACCGTGTCCCCAGAGCGAACGACAACTGTTAGCCAAGCCATGCGCTCTTTAGGTGGAATATTTCCAAGACGAGTGAGTGCCTCGGTTCTGGCATCGTTTAGGAATGGCGCGGGAGTGGAGAGACTTGGCACGGCCAATGGTTGGTCCGCGTCTTCTGGCGCCGGTATCTCGGCAGATGCCTCCGCGGTCTTGATCTTAGTCTGCCAATTGCTAGGTACGATAAGCTGCAGGGAGTCTGCCGCATTCCAGCGCGCTTGCTTCAATGCTGGATTAAATTCGTAGATTTGGTTCGTATCTAGGTCGAGGGCCCGGGCCACGACACTGACATCAAATGGGCCAGGTAGGGTTAGGACGAGCAGAGGATCCGCATCTTCTATGACCGGCAGGGCAATGCCGTAGGCTTCGGGGTTGGCGACGATGGCGGAGATTGCCAGCAACCTGGGGACGTAGGCCTTGGTTTCCCGGGGCAGCCTTTGACGAAAAAAATCTCGGCTATCGCTGCGACGCAACGCCTTAGACACGGTACCCCCACCGGCATTGTAGGCAGCCAAAGCTAATGGCCAGTCATCAAAACGGCGGTGCAAGTCCTCAAGAAAGTCCAAAGCAGCGGTGGTAGATGCCACCACATCGCGTCGGCCATCGTATTGTTCGGTCATCACAAGGCCGTACTGCCTCGCGGTAGGTCGCATGAATTGCCACAGTCCATTAGCACCGTAGGGTGAGAACGCGTAGGGGTCTAAGGCACTTTCGATGATGGGCAGCAGCACCAATTCCGTGGGTAAATTCCGGTCGCTGACCTGTTGATAGATATAGGGCAGATAGCGCTGCATCCTCGGCGCTAGTCGGCGCCAGTACTGGGGGTTTTGCTGTAGCCATCGCAGTTCCTGCGTTACCCGTTTTTCCTCGGTGCGATGATCCAGCATCATGCCTTCACGAACTTTGAACCAAAGGTCGGTTTCGGCAGCGACAGTCTCGATGTCATCTTCAAGCTCGCTCGGCTCGGAGATTGAAGCGCTTGCATTGGCGAAATCTGGGGCCGAAACAGCGGTTTCTACAGCGGAGGCGGCCAAAGACTCAGTATCTGGCGAAACAGGGACTGCGGTCTCCTGAGAGGCGCCCGAGGAGCCAACTAGGCTCACGCAGCCGATGTTCAAGAATGCTGCACACGCCAGGCCGAGCAACCGAGAGGGTTGGAGGGTAAAACTGTAGCGTCCAAAAGTGATGTTGATGTAGCCTTTGCTGCGATCTACGGAAGCGGCGAATGCTAACAGGTTCATGCCCCACTGGGTAAAATGTCTATGACCCGAAACAACCCACAGGCTGGTCAAACAGGCCCTTGGTTCAGTCCATTGGGACGACGAATAGTGGCTGTCGAAGATCCCTTGCTGCAGCCGCTGCTACGGCGAATGCATGGCGAGTCCGTGGTGTGGATTGGCGATCAAAACACCCTGCCTGTGGCTCTGGCACAGTGCATGGTTCGATTGCCGATTTTTGCGACGCCCAGCGCAGAATCCACCTCAGGTAAGGAGGTGGCCGGGATTGAGTGCATCCAAGCCACCTGCCAGTACCTACCCTTCGCCTCAAGTTCTATTGACGGCGTGGTATTACACCACGCCTTGGAGGCTTACGCGGATCCAAGAGCCTGTATCCGGGAAGTGGAACGGGTACTGAAACCCGGTGGCCGCTTGTTGATCTGCAGCTTCAATCCTTTCAGCGTCACGGGCCTCGGCGCTTGGTTACCGCGCAAAACCGATAACCCGTTTGTGGGACGTCGCCTGATTAGTCCGGTTCGGCTGCTGGATTGGTTGGCGCTGCTGAATCTCAAGGTCGATGAAGCGCCGCTATACGCTAGCTTGTCAGGCCCAGTGCTGAAGGATTTTGTCCGTGGCAGTGGGCGGGGCATGCCAAGGGTGCCGGGTAAGCTCCCTGCAATGATTTGGCAGTATCTGGATCGAGGGTGGCGTCGCGTGGCACCGGCCCTTGTGTCTTTGTTTCGACGATTGCCCATCGGGGGAGTCGTCGTGCTCAGCGCTTTCAAGGTGGGTCAGGGAGGGACGCTGATCGGTCGCCCAAGACGCATCGCCTCGCGAAAAACCAAGTTAGTGTTGACCCCTACTGTACAATCACAGCACGATGGCTAAGAGGTCATCTTTCATTCACCAGCACTGACGGGAATCTTATCTACTATGACAATTGAAGTTTTTACCGACGGTGCTTGTCGCGGCAACCCCGGTCCCGGGGGATGGGCAGCACTGGTGCGCAAGGATGGTGCTGAAGAGGTGTTCGCTGGAGCTGACCCTCAGACGACGAACAATAAAATGGAGCTGATGGCAGCCATTCAAGGGCTGGAGCGTTTGTCACCCCAATCTCAGGTGAGCTTGACCACAGACTCGCAATACGTGCGTCAAGGTATTACCCAATGGATTCATGGCTGGAAACGCAACGGTTGGAAAACGTCCCAGCGCCAGCCAGTCAAGAATCAAGAGCTGTGGCAGCGATTGGATGCTGCAGTAGCCCAACTCGAAGTGGAGTGGCATTGGGTTAAGGGCCACAGTGGTCATCGTGAAAATGAGTTGGTGGATGTGGCTGCTAATGCCGCTATCGACGCCATGGAGGCTGGCCGATGAGGCAGGTGGTATTGGATACGGAAACCACCGGGCTGGAGGTGCTGAATGGGCACCGCATCATCGAGATCGGCGCCGTGGAAGTTGTGAATCGTCGCCTAACCGGGCGCACCTTCCATAAATACGTCAACCCGGATCGAGAGATCGATGACGGGGCCAAGGAAGTGCATGGCATCACCGAAGCTTTTCTAGCCGACAAGCCCCGATTTGCGGATGTGTGGCCAGAGTTGGACGCCTTTCTTCGTGGGGCTGAACTAGTGATACACAATGCACCCTTCGATGTGGCTTTTTTAGATTCAGAAATAGCCCGCCTTGGCCAAACCCAAGGGTCCACGAGTGAGCGTTTGGAAGATTTTTGCGAGATAACAGATTCTTTGGCGGTTGCGCGACACAAACACCCGGGTCAGAAGAATAGCCTCGATGCCCTGTGCCGCCGATACATGGTGGACAACTCTCAACGGCAACTGCACGGTGCGTTGCTGGACGCGGAGATACTGGCAGACGTGTATTTGTTGATGACCGGCGGTCAGGCACAAATGTTTTCCGGCGGGTCTAGTCAAGAAGGTGAACTGGCCGGAGCGGCCGAGGAGCAAAAAGCGACACTAGATGTCTCAGGTTTGAAAGTAATTAGTCCCGCCGCTGAGGAGCTTGAAGCTCACGAGGCCATGCTTAATTTGATGGATCAACACAGCGGCGGCCAAACCCTTTGGCGGCGTTAAAAACAAAGGCCTCTAGGTTGAGTCTTTGTCTAATCAGCGAAAACAGTCACCGAGGCAGGCGGAGCCGACCCTGTCTCGTCCATCGTTAGTTTTCAAGAGCCGATCTTTGCCGACTAGGCGTCAGCAGCCTGAATTTTCACCGCCTCAAAAGTTCCTTGCTGTAGGGCGCTAACAAGGTCTTGCTCGTCGTTGATGGGTTGCTCGAAGCGGGTGCCGCAGCGGCCGATGTGACTGACAATGTGAGCGTCGCTGCCGCCAATGCCCCGATAGCCAAATCGCTCCGCCATGTCGATAGATACTTGGTCTTCATTGTCTCGACTGCCGCCGTTGTAGATTTCGACGATTTCCACGCCTTCCGGCACGCCGAATTCCTCTAAGTGAGCCGACATACCCACGCGCTTACGTCCCGGATGGCAGGGCACTGCCACTGCGTTGTGGGCCTTGCAGGCACTGACAACATCGGCAAGTGCTAGGTGAATGTTGGTGAAATCGAAAGCTTGTTGCAGAGCCGGCGTGACGCCGAAGACTAAAACGTGGCCGTACTCAGTCTCTACTTCCGCTCCTTTAAGAATGGTTAGCCCAAACTTTTTTCCCAGCTCTGAGTAGTCAGATTCGTTGTCGAACTGGCGGTGTTCCGTGAGCACAAAACCGTCGATTGGGATGTTCTTGGCGCTGATCCATTGACAGTAGTTTTGTACTTTGGCGCGACCGTCGTCTGACTTAATGGAGTGAGCGTGTAAATCCAAGATCATTAAAGATTCCCTTTTATATCGAAGTGTGTGGGCTAAGCCATCGATGCCCAGAGGGCATGGACTTGGTTCATTAAGTGCGCTTCATCGGCTGAATTATCAATGACCTGATGAGCGTGTTGGCGGCGCTGGTCGTTGCTCAGCTGAGCATCCAGTCGCGCTTGTACTGCCCCAGGGTCCAGATTGTCCCGAGCACAGGCGCGTTCGATTGCCACGGCAGGTTCCACTACGGTAACCCAGACCTGATCAACAAGGTCTAGCCATTGGGCCTCAATTAACACCGCAGCTTCCAAAACCACAGGTCGGGCGCCGTCAGCGGCCAAGGCTTTATTGATCTCTTCCTGTGCCATGGCGCGAATGGCGGGCCAAACAATGTCGGTGAGCTGTTTCAGCGCCGCTTCGTTACCAAATACCTTGCCGCCCAGGGTGCGTCGATCAACCTCACCATCCTCACCCACAACGTCATCGCCAAAGGTTGCCACAACCTGATCAAATGCTGTGCTACCCCGAACATAGGCCGAATGCCCGAGCTTGTCTGCGTCGATGACGTAGGCGCCTAGAGAATTGAGTGCTTTCGCAACCGTCGACTTGCCCGAAGCGATGCCACCTGTAAGACCGATAATCAAAGTCCTGCCTCCCCGTAAACGCCCAATTCTATCTGGCTGGTCACGGGAATTCGACCACAGGTATGATGGACCCATGAATCGATTTCAAAACACAATCAATATCACCTTTGTTCAACCCGACGGATCTCGAGAGATTCATGCTGGGCCTGTGGGCGACCACGTCATGGATGTCGCTGTGGATAACGGCGTTGCCGGCATCATTGGTCAATGTGGCGGTGGTTGCACCTGCTGTACCTGTCATGTTTGGGTAGACCCACAGTGGCAGGAACGCGTGCAGCCTGCGCACCGAGACGAAGAAGAGCTTCTAAGTTATGCCATTGGGGTATCCCAACGCAGCCGTCTAGCCTGTCAGATGCGCCTAACCGAGGACTTAGACGGCTTGGTGGTAGAGATACCCTTCGAACGCGACTAGATGATGCTCGCGTCTCGACCGATGCGAGAGGCGCTAAAGGCAAGCAGCCCGGCACAGACCACCTCGAAAACGATGAAATCCCTAGCGAAGTCCGCGCCGTAAATTGCCCAGGCGAGGGTGCGAAACACTGCGGCAAGGAAAAGTAGCAGGCCGGCACTTTGCAGATAGTGCCCTTTCTGTGTGATGGCACCCAGCCAGCACATAACAGCGGTAAAAACGAAAAATGCGGTGAAATCGCCCAACTGGGTACTGCGGGCTAAGCCGTCTAAATAGGGCATACCGAGGCTTGCTGCTGCGGCACTGGGATCGAAAATCCATGAGATGGCAGTGACTGTCATGATGGCTCCGATTAGACCGGCGATAACGCGATAGATCACGGTAAATTCCTCTTTACAATGGAGTAAGGGTGCAGACTCAAATCCTAGCGTCACCTCTTTAGAGGATCAAATGGAGCGGCAATTGGGTTTATCCCGCGGTCAACGTAGTATCTCCCTTCGAATCAATGAGCGAGGATCGCGATGAGTTTAGCGGGCAAGAAGATCGTCATTACCGGCGGTGCAGGCATCTTAGGTCAAGGGGTAGCTCGAGTGGCTCAGGAGCAGGGGGCGGACGTGATTCTGTTGGATGTAACGCCATCCCAAGACAATCTTGTCGGCAAGTTGTTCCAAGTTGATTTGACGAACAGTGACGCCGTCGCAGCCTGCTTTGATCAAATTGGTGGCTTTGACGTGCTGGCCAATATCGCCGGAGGCTTTGCCATGGGGCCCACGGTCTACGAGACAGATGATGCTTTGTGGGACGCAATGTTCACAATCAACGTTACCACGCTACGTCGGGTGCTGGGTGTTGCGGTTCCGTTATTGTTGGCGAAAGGTCGAGGCAGCATTGTTAATGTCGGGGCGCTGGGGGCGTTAAAAGGAGCAGGCAGCATGGGCGCCTATCTGGCGTCCAAGTCCGTGGTGATGCGTTTAACCGAGTCCTTGAGCGAAGAGGTCAAGTCCGCTGGCGTCAACGTCAATGCGGTTTTGCCATCGGTGATTGATACGCCTCGAAACCGCGAGGATATGCCTGACGCGGATCCAGCTAACTGGGTTGACCCTGAGGATCTCGGGCAGGTGATTTGTTTCTTGGGCAGTGACGGAGCTAGAGCCATTCACGGGGCACTGGTGCCAGTGAATGGCTTGAGCTAGCAAGAGATTCGGGTTACTCCATCACCGGAATATTGAACGCCGCTCCTTGGGTCTCACCATCCGGCCAGCGCTGAGTGACGGTTTTAGTTTGGGTATAGAAGCGCACGCCCTCCATACCATGCTGGTTCGCGTCGCCGAATGCCGAACGCTTCCAGCCGCCAAAACTATGGTAGGCCACTGGCACTGGAATGGGCACATTGATACCCACCATGCCCACGTTTACGCGTTGAGCAAATTCCCGGGCTGCACCACCGCTGCGGGTAAAAATGGCTACACCATTGCCGTATTGATGTTTGGAGGGCAGCTCCAGCGCGCTTTCAAAGGAGTCTTCTCGAAGCACTTGCAGCACTGGCCCAAAGATTTCCTCTTGGTAGCTTTGCATGGTGGGTTTGACTCGGTCAAAGAGGGTTGGCCCTACGTAGAAGCCTTGTTCGTAGCCTTGGAGCGAGAAGTTACGGCCATCCACGACTAATTCTGCGCCTTCGTCCACACCCATTTGAATGTAGTCCTCTATACGCTGCTTATGGGCCGCCGTGACCACGGGGCCATAGTCTGCTGCAGGATCCGTGGAAATTCCCACATTGAGCTTGCCCAGTTCCCCGGTCATGGCCTCGACGAAACGGTCACCGGTTTCGTCCCCAACGGCGACAACTGTAGACAAGGCCATGCAGCGCTCACCAGCTGAGCCATAGGCGGCACCGGTGATGTCCTGTACCGCTTGCTGCATATCCGCATCAGGCAAAATAATGCCGTGATTTTTGGCCCCGCCCATGGCTTGGACTCGCTTGCCCTGAGCCGCACAGCCTTGGTAGACGTAATGGGCAATATCCGAAGAGCCAACGAAACTCACGGCGCGGATATCCGGATGGTTGATGATCGCGTCCACGGCCTCTTTATCGCCGTTTACCACGTTGAGAACGCCGGCAGGTGCGCCGGCTTCCATCATCAATTCCGCCAAGCGCATGGGTACCCCCGGATCCTTTTCCGACGGTTTCAAAATGAAGGTGCAGCCTGTTGCGATGGCAACGCCAAACATCCACATTGGAATCATGGCGGGGAAGTTGAAAGGCGTGATGCCTGCGGCAACCCCAACGGGCTGACGCATGCTGTAAACGTCAATGCCGGGCCCCGCCCCCGGCGTGTATTCGCCCTTGAGCAGGTGAGGTACACCACAGGCGAACTCAATCACATCTAGGCCTCGCTGAATGTCGCCCAATGAATCCGCCAGCACTTTGCCGTGTTCCTCAGAGAGAATCTGTGCCAGCTCGTTGGCGTTCGCTTCCACAAGGCTTTTAAAGTTGAACAACACTCTTGCCCGGCGTTGTGGGTTCATGGCCGACCACTCGGGTAGGGCGGTCCTTGCAGCAGCAACTGCATCGTTAAGCTCTCCAGTCGTTGCAAGGGTTACCGATCCTGACACCTCACCTGTGCTGGGATTGAAAATCTCGCTGCAGCGCCCGGATGTGCCTTGGACTACCTGTCCGTTGATGAAGTGTTGATAAGATTTACTCATAGTCCCCTCGTGCCCGTCATTTCGAATCGGAAACAGTTTATGCTCAGATTGTATGCAAAAGAATCTTGACTGCCGAAAAACAGCTTAGGGAGAGTTTGTGAGTAAAGCGAAACTGCGAGTGGCTCTGACACGACGTTGGCCCGAATCCGTGGAGCAGGTCCTAAGAGAACGCTTTGATGTGCGAATTAACCAAGAGAACCGGGGGATGACCCCGGATGAACTTGGCGCTGCGCTGGCTTGGGCAGATGTGGTTTGCCCCACGGTCACCGACGCGATCACTGCGGATTTGCTCGGCGCTGAGCAGGTGAAGACCAAATTACTGGCCAATTTCGGTGTAGGGTTCAATCATATTGATACGGCCGCTGCGAGTCGTTCAGGCATCGCAGTCACGAACACTCCCGGCGTGTTAACCGATGCAACCGCCGAAATTGCGCTGGCCCTGCTACTCAGTACTGCTCGCAGAACCGGCGAAGGCGAGCGCTTAGTGCGTGCTGGAAAATGGACTGGCTGGCATCCGACCCATATGCTGTCGACACAGGTCTCCGGTAAATCCCTCGGCATTGTTGGTCTTGGCCGTATCGGGTTGGCCTTTGCTCGTCAGGCCCATTTCGGTTTAGGAATGCAGATTCTCTATTCTGGGCGCAGGCCTCAAAGTGCCCGTGTTCTCGATGGCTTGCCGGCACGGTATTGCGGGTTGGAAGAGCTACTGGAGCAGTCGGATTTCGTGAGTTTGCACTGTCCTGCAACTGAGCAAACACGCCATTTGATCAACAGCGAAACTTTGGCCTTGATGAAACCTGAGGCCCACCTAATTAACACAGCTCGAGGTGATATCGTGAACGAGCCTGACTTAGTGCATGCACTGAGCAATGGGGTGATTGCCGGCGCGGGTTTGGATGTTTACGAGGTTGAGCCTAAATTGGCCAAGGGCCTAGTAGAGCTGGCCAATGTGGTGCTGCTACCGCATATGGGTAGCGGTACAACCCAAACTCGGGTTGCTATGGGAGAGTGTGCCCTTGCGAATATTCGTGCTTTTGCCGCGGGAGAGCCGCTGCCAAATCAAGTAGGCTAGGTGCGAAGTACAACGGGGCGGGAGAATCGAAATGCCGAGTATCGTCGGTCTTAAAATAGCCGGGCTTAAAGATGTCATTGTGGAAGATTATCGGCGTCGGCCTTTGTGGATGAGCCTAATCTTTTATTTTTGCCTCTACATGACGTTTATCTACATGCCTTTTGACATGTTTGTTAAGCCGGTGGCAGAGGATCACGAGATTTGGTTTGGGTTTTCCCTTACGGGTTGGTGGGCAAAGGCCACAGAGCCACTGCACTGGCTTATATACGCTTGTGGCGCTTATGGTTTTCGCCACATGAAGGCTTGGATGTGGCCTTGGGCCGGGGTATATGCCATTCAAGTCGTGATCGCCATGGTGGTGTGGAATTTGGTCAATGTGCGGGGGGGTGGTATCAATGCAGGCATCATTGCTGGGCTGATTTTTGCGGTCCCCATGATTGCGCTGCTGCGTTCGCGAAGCCTCTTTCAGGGGGACTTTGAATCAAGAGAAACTCAACAAGATCATTAGTAGGAGAGTCAGATGAGTGAAGGAACAACGCTGCCGGACTGGGCGGTTGATCATATGAACCGGTATTTAGAAACCGATGGCGAAGACGGGCACATTTGGCGGGGCGTACCCACCTTGCTGCTCACCACCACGGGTCGAAGTAGCGGTGTGCCTAGAATGCTACCGCTGATCTATGGCAAGGATGGTGATGATCACATCATTGTTGCATCCAAGGGCGGACACCCTGACCATCCGGCTTGGTACACAAACATTGAGGCCTCCAACGCTGTGCAAGTTCAAGTGGCTGCGGACAAGTTTTCCGCTACTGCTGAGTTGGTAGAAGGCGATGACCGCGCCCGTATCTGGCAGGTTATGGCAGAAATATGGCCGCCCTATAATGAGTATCAAGCTAAGACCGACAGGGAGATTCCCGTAGTCAGGCTACGGCGACGCTAAGGCTAGGGCTAGGGTTCGCGCCTAGTCCAAAGAAAGGCAGCAACAACAGATAAAACCGCTGCTTGTAGCGCCGCTGCCCAAAGTGGCGCGCCGACCAAGGGTGTGATGATCAGTAGAACCAGCATGGAAAGGGTTGCCACCACCTTGCTGCGACGGGAAATGGCTCGGTTAGCTTGCCAGTCGTGAATCGGTGGTCCCAATGTCGGATGGTTTAACAGCCAGCTGTGGATTTTTTCGGATCCACGGCTAAAGCA
Organism: Gammaproteobacteria bacterium; assembly: GCA_038151515.1. Taxonomy (GTDB): domain Bacteria; phylum Pseudomonadota; class Gammaproteobacteria; order Pseudomonadales; family Azotimanducaceae; genus UBA4421. The sequence continues at coordinate 19,353 of JAYOVN010000012.1, forward strand.
CAGAGCCGCCAGCAGCAAAAAGGGAGTGGTCGGCAGCAAAGGAAGCGCGATGCCCAGCACACCTAAGCCGACGAATAACCAACCAAAACCGATCCAAAGGTATCTCAAACTCGAGGCCTCTATCCCTGCCAACGTTACGATTCCTAAGCCTAGCAGGGATGTGTCCTGTGCGTAGTGGTTCAGTGACTAGTTCTGGGCGACCCAGTGGCACTCTTGGGCGCAGAGCTACACCAGCGCCGGCTATTGGTCAGGTTTTCCTAGTTGCGCCAGAGCATACGAGAACGTAACGTTTGAGAGCTGCGTTTGGAGGGGTGCAGTGACTGTCCGATGAGCCGACCGTGCTGGGTCCGCGCGCGCCCCCCAATGCCCAATGCTTATTTCGCCTCGTTAATACGGCGAGGGACAAGTGGTTCAAATTCAATTCAGGAGGCCGTCATGAACTTCGATATTCCCCAAGATCTGCAAAATTATTTGGATGAACTCGACGCGTTTATCGAGAACACCATCAAACCGCTAGAGAATGCCGACGACAATATTCGCTTCTTTGACCACCGCCGAGAGGACGCGCGTACAGACTGGGAGCGCGGAGGTTTGCCCAACGAGGAGTGGGAGGCATTGTTGTCTAAGGCCAAGCGATTGGCGGACGAGGCAGGCCATTATCGTTATCCCCTGCCAAAGGAATATGGCGGGCAAGAAGGTACCAACCTAGGTATGGCCATCATCCGTGAGCACTTCGCCACCATGGGGCTTGGCTTGCACAACGATTTGCAGAACGAGCACTCCATCGTTGGCAACAATGTCGGCTTGTTGCTGATGATCGAATACGGCACCGACGAGCAAAAAGCGGCTTGGATCGATGATTTGGCTGAAGGTCGTGCGGGCTTTGCCTTTGGTATTACCGAGCCTGACCACGGCTCTGACGCCACGCATATGGAAACTACGGCGGTTCGGGACGGCGATGAGTGGATCATCAATGGCTCCAAAACTTGGAATACGGGCATTCACAAGGCGAAGCACGATCTGATTTTTGCTCGCACCAGCGGCAAGGCCGGGGATGGCGACGGCATCACCGCCTTTTTGACCCCAACGGACAGCGACGGCTTCAAGGTGGAAGAAATGTTGTGGACATTCAACATGCCCACAGACCACGGCACGGTGACCATGAAAGATGTGCGGGTGCCTCACGAGTCGATTTTTGGCGGTGAAGGCCGCGGGCTAGGGGTCGTACAGCACTTCTTCAATGAAAACCGAATTCGCCAAGCCGCGTCATCCTTAGGAGCAGCACAGTTCTGTCTGAACGAATCCATCGAATACGCGAAACATCGTGCGCCATTCGGCAAACCGCTTTCCACCAACCAAGGCATTCAATTCCCCTTAGTCGAGTTGCAAACACAATGCGAGATGTTGCGGGCGCTGATTCATAAAACGGCCTGGCAAATGGACACCTACGGTGCTTTCTCGGTGTCTGACAAGGTGTCCATGTGTAATTACTGGGCCAATCGTCTTTGCTGCGAAGCAGCAGACCGCGCCATGCAGGTGCATGGCGGGTTGGGTTACAGCCGACACAAGCCCTTTGAGCACATTTATCGCCATCACCGTCGATACCGTATTACCGAAGGCGCGGAAGAAATCCAAATGCGTCGGGTTGCCGGTTACCTCTTCGGCTTTATGGGGCAGCGAGCGCCCAAGGGTGTGAAGGAGGACTAATCTTGAGCTTGTCTCACAGCGAACTGACCGAGGCATTGGCAACACTGCTGCCTCAGGTAATCGATGATTGCCAGGCGCTGGATCAGCTTGAGCGCTTGTCCGGCGGCGCCAGTCAAGAAACCTACCGAATCGTCATCAGCGGTTCTGGCGGTCAGCGGTTGCTCGCCATGCGCCGGGCCGCCGGTGGTGAAGAAGGGGAAATCACCGCCCAGCATCCCGGCTTGGCCGTGGAAGCCAAATTAATGCAAGTTGCGCGAAAGCATGGTGTACCAGAGCCTCAAGTGTTCCATGTCTTGCGTCCTGAAGACGGTCTTGGCGCAGGTTTCATAATGGAATGGCTGGAAGGGGAGGCCTTAGGCGCGCGCATTGTCAAAGACCCGGCGCTGAATCAGATTCGACCACAGTTAGCCCATATGTTCGGTGAAACCCTGGCGCGTATTCACAGTATCGACCTGCAAGCCAGCGGCTTGGACCGGGATCTTCAACACCTTAGCCCTGAGGACTATGTGCGCCAAACTTGGGAGCGTTATCAGGCCTTTGAGACACCCCAGCCGATGATCGACTTCACGGCTCGCTGGCTGCTGGACCATTTGCCTCAAAACTACACACCCAGCTTAGTGCACAACGATTACCGCAATGGCAACGTGATGGTAGATCCATCGGGTATGGTTGCTGTTCTGGATTGGGAAGTGGCTCATATTGGCGATCCCATGCGCGATTTGGGCTGGATGTTGTGCCATTCGTGGCGCTTCGGTCGAGCCCACTTACCAGTGGGCGGCTTTGGTCAAACAGAGGACTTTTTTGCGGGTTATGAATCGGTAACAGGCCAGGCGATTGATCGGCAGGCTGTGAAGTTCTGGCAGGTATTCGGCTCGTTTTGGTGGGCCGTAGGTTGTCTGGGCATGGCCGAGCACTACCGAAATGGCCCGGATCAAAGCGTTGAGCGTCCGGGCATTGGTCGCCGTTCGTCTGAGTGCCAAGTGGATTGCGTCAATCTGCTGATACCGGGGCCTGTCACATTAGTTTCTGGAGACGGAGAGAGTGGCTTGGTCGATATGCCCCGGGCCGACGAGTTACTCACCAGTGTCGTGACCTTTTTGCGGGAGCAAGTCATGGCGGACACCCAAGGTAGAACTCAGTTTTTAGCCCGTGTGGCCAGTAATTCGTTGGAAATTGTGCAGCGCGAAATGGTGCTCGGCCGGGTCGCTGCCGAAGCCGAGGTTGAGCGTTTGCGCGTCCTATGCGGCAGTAAGGAAACTCAGTTACAGGGACTCCGCTGGCAATTGGTGCATGGGCTTCGCGATGGCAGCGTGGCCTTGGATTCCCCCGGCTTGGCTGACCACCTGAGAGGGGCTATTGTGAATCAGATCAACATCGATCAGCCTCGCTACCCTGGTTTAGCCACGGCCTTGCAGGGAGGATCTGGTGTGTAGTGCGAGCAACCGCCTGAGGCGAGGAGTTTTCTAGCGCAGAGTTACTAGACACAACTCCGGGAATAGGAGAAAACGGCATCAGTGGGTGACACCGAAGCGAGGCAAGAAGACTGACCTCGAAGGAAACCGGTCAAAGTTAGGCAGCACGAAACCAGCAGCAACAATTAAGCAGTAAAACGAGAGGGGAAGATTATGGGCGCATTAACGGACAAAGTTGCGGTAATTACCGGTGGTATCAGCGGTCTAGGCCGCGCCAGCGCGCTTCGCTACGCGGCAGAGGGAGCCCAAGTAGTGGTGGCGGACATCAATGCCGAGCGCGGGGCCAATGCCGCCGCCGAAATGTCGGCCAGTGGTGCAAGCATTGAGTTTGTTCAAGTGGATGTTACCTCCCAAACCAGCCAAGAAGCGCTTTTTGCAGACGTGGTGGAGCGTTATGGCCGAGTAGATACGGTCTTGGCAGCAGCGGGGGTTTCCTCCTCCGGTTATATCAGCGGTGAGGTGAGTGAAGTAGAGGCCGATCCTGAAGAGCGCATGTTCCACAACCGTGAACTGGCAGACTGGGAAAAAGTGATGGCCGTGAACGTAACTGGCGTCATGCTCACAAATAAGATTGCCATCAGTCACATGTTAGCCAAGCAGACCCACGGCACCATTGTAAATATTGCGTCCATTGCCGGCCGGCGACCGTTGCCAGGCGCTTCGGATTACTGTGTGTCCAAAGCCGCGGTTATCATGTTGACTCAAACGGTTGCAACGGAATACAGCACCGCCAACATTCGAGTGAACGCCATCGGTCCGGGTTTTATCGAAACACCGATGACGGCCAACATCCGTCAGTCACCGGAGTGGATGGAAACGGTCATGTCCATGACGCCTATGCAGCGAATGGGGCAGGCAAACGAGATTGCTAACACCGCGCTGTTTCTTGCCAGTGCTGAATCCAGTTATTTTAACGGTCAAACCCTGTTCCCTAACGGCGGAATGTTCGTCGGCTAAGGTCAAGTCAGTTAAGGCTAAAAGGCATCGATGTAGGCGCCTAAACTGGCGCCGCCACCGGTGTGAAGTAAAATTACATCGTCCAAATGATTGAGATTACCGAGATTGATCTGATCAATCAGAGCGGCTAGAGCCTTACCCGAATACACCGGATCAAAGAGCAGGCCTTCGAACTGGGCGGCCATGTTAATGGCCTTGATGCAGGCTTGCGTAGGTTGGCCGTAGCCTTCGCCGAAGTAAGCGTGGTTCACGTTTATATCAAAGGGCTGTTTCATCTCCGCTTTCGGCCAGCTTTCGGCCATCTTCCCGGCCAGTTGCGCCACACGGTCTTTCAGCGTTTGAGGATCCGGATGGAACACATTGATGCCTAAAATCTGGGTATCTAGGTCCAACACACTCTTGCCAAAAACCAGACCCGTTTGGGTTCCGGCACTGGCAGAAGCGTGAACGATGAGATCACAGTTCACCCCTTGATCCGCGCATTGAACCGTCAATTCTTGTATGCACCGTGTGTAGCCCAGAGCACCAATGGCGCTGGAACCACCGGCGGGGATTTCGTAAACCCGCCGACCCTCTCCACGCAGCTTTTCAAGTAGCTTTTTACGCGCGGTAGCGGCGTCCTCTAGGGAACTGGTGTGCAGGGTGGCGCCAAGCAATTTATCCAGCAGAACGTTGCCCTGAACTTGATAGCTTTCATGGGGCCACTCCACGCGTTGGCTTAGCAGCAGGTGGCAGGGTAGGCCTAGTTTGGCGCAGGCAGCGGCAGTTTGTCGGGCATGGTTCGACTGCACGGCCCCGTAAGTCACGATGCAATCCGCTCCCTGTTCCAGAGCATCAGCCATCAGATATTCGAGCTTTCGTGTTTTGTTGCCGCCGGTTGCAAGGCCGGTACAGTCGTCGCGTTTTAACCAAATAGTGGGACCGCCCAACTCACGACTTAACCGGGGCAACGGTTCCAACGGCGTTGGTCCATGCCCAAGCTCTAGTCGTGGCGCAGCTTGAAGCCAGTCGTTGTCGCTCATGATTCCGCGCTCAGTTCATAGGTTTGGGAGCCTTGCTTGCCGAGACACTTGGCAGCATGTCGGATGCCTGCTCGAACAACAGCGTTAATTTCCGTATGCCAATGTGCTCGACCTACAGAGTTTAGAGACGTCAGAATTTCAGGCAGGATGCCTGCCACAAAGGCATCTCCACAGCCGGTGGGGTCTAGGTGTTTCTTTACAGCCGGCACAGGTAGAACGCGCTGACTGCCATCGGGTAGCAGGGCGCGGACAGGGCGGGAACCGTTGGTTTCGATGGCTACCTTGCCTGATAAGGATTGGGGGGCCCTGCTGCGAATATGGTGAATTTCATGGCTGTTGCCGATGATGACGTCGCTGAGCGCAGCACTTTGCTCCAGTACATTGGAGTCTAAATTGTCTGCATACTGACCCGGGACCCACACGTTCAGGGCATGAGGATTACGCCTGCGCGACTCGGCTAGGGCTAGGGTCATTAATTCGGCGGGGAAGGGCGCACAGACAAAAATGCGCACGGATTCCAGTGGCTGGTTGCTCAGGTGTACCTGCCAAGTCTCAGTCTCGATGCTGGGCCCCGGTGCAAAGGCAGTAAATTGCTGGCCATTCGGGTCGGTGATGATGTTGGCTCGAGCACATTGGGCCCCGGATACCACCAAAATGCCGCTGAGGTCTAAGTTCAAATGCTGGGCATAGCGCCTAAAATCCTCGCCCCCCGCGCTGGAAACGACAATGGCAGGGACTCGCTGCAAGCCAAGTCCATAAGCGATATTGCCGGCGCACCCCCCGAAAAATTCCTGTTGGGCGGTAACCTTGCAATTTAAACCCGGACCCTCAGAGCTAAAAACTTTGTCGGTTTTGGCGATTTGATCGTAGGCCAAGGCTCCGATAACAGCGATTTCGGGAGTAGTCGCCTCACTCATGGCTACTGCTCTTAAGCAGTTGCGCGGCTTGCTTCATACCTTGAGTGACGCGCTGCCCAAGAGGCCTATGACGGTTGTCTTGAACGCTCTGCAAGAACTGCTCGATTTTCGGTACTGCAGTAAGTTTCCGATGCAGCGTGGGTGATGCGGAGGAAAAGCATAGGACGGCAATGGCAAAAAACACGAAACCCGGCATCAGCGGTATGGCCAGTCCCACGAAACCCAGCACCGTGCAGACCCCGCCGGTAAAAAGCAGCAGCGTTTTTGATGTCAACCACATGGCGATTTGCTCGTAGGTGATAACAGAACTAAGGTGCCAAAGAATGGCAAACACGGTGAAAAGTTTCCACCGTAATTGTCGGATTCACAGGTTCATAGCATCAGCGCCGAGGCGGCGTTGAGGGCGCGATAAGAGGAGCTATCCGGTGTTGGAGATTGAGATTTTTTCGGATGCGATTTGCCCATGGTGTTTCATCGGCAAACGACGCTTAGACGCGGCGCTAAAACAGTTGGGAACAGGTGATGTTATGGATGCTGACGTCCGATTGCGCTGGCGCCCCTACTTGCTTTACCCCAATCTGCCAGCAGAAGGCGTGGATCGAGGCGAGTTGTTGCGTGCCCGTTACGGCCCCCGAGGCGATAAGGCGCGGGTGCCGGGGACCATTCTTGCTGAGGCCGAAGCTGAGGGTATTGTTCTGCGCTACGATCTTATTGAGCGCACGCCGAACACTCGGGCAGCCCACCGTCTGGTGGAGTGGACATACCAACATCGAGGCTGGCAGCAGCAACATGACCTTGTTGAACATCTCTTTCAGGCCTATTTTTGCCTTGGTCTGGATGTGGGAGATCGTTCGGTGCTGAAAGATATCGCGGCCCCTCTCGATTTGAATGCAGAGGCTCAAGAAGGAATTTTTTCAGGGCTGGGGGAAGTTGGCGCAGCCTTAGACGCTGAGGTAGACGAACAACTGCAGCGGGCAACAGAACTTGGGGTTTCCGGGGTACCCGGGTACGTCATGGGCGGTGGCTATTTGTTACCGGGCGCCCAAAGTGTCGAGACCATGCAGGCGATTATCTTGCGAGCGAAAACTAAGTTCGCTAGCGGCTGACTGCGAGTTGCCTAAGTCATCACATGGGCGGGCACGGCGGCTTCTGCTACCTCGCCAACAATGCGAGCCGGGACGCCGGCGACAGTAACGTTGGATGGCACGTCCTCGAGCACAACGCTACCGGCACCGACTTTGGCGTTTTGGCCGATTTCGATGTTGCCAATGATCTTGCAGCCCGCAGACAAGAGCACACCCTTGCGGATTTTAGGATGCCGATCACCGCTGCTCTTGCCGGTTCCTCCCAAGGTTACGGAATGGAGTAATGACACATCGTCCTCGATGACAGCTGTCTCACCGATGACAATCCCGGTGGCATGGTCGAACATGATGCCGCTGCCAATTTTTGCCGCCGGGTGAATGTCTACGCCAAGAGTGACGCTGATCTGGTTTTGGAAGAACTGGGCCAGAGTGTGTCGATTGGCTTGCCACAGCCAGTGAGCGATTCGGTGTGCCTGTAGGGCGTGATAGCCCTTGAAGAACAAAAATGCACTGGACAGATCGCGACAGGCCGGGTCTCGATTGAAGTTCGCAATGATGTCAATTTCCGCTGCATTCAAGATGTCCTGATCCGCTTGGGTTGCTTCTGCAATAACGTCTCGAATCAACATGGTGGGTAGCATGGGGTTGTCGAGTTTGCTCGCCAAGCGAAAGCTCAGAGCATCGCCGAAGGATTTGTGATTCAAGATAGTGGCGTGAAAGTAACTGCCCAGAATGGGTTCTTCTTTTGCCTTGCGCTGAGCCTCCTCGCGCATGACCGGCCACAGGTCTTCCAGTCGGTGCAAATGTGCCAGCGAATCCTCTCGCTGGTCTTGCATGACTTCCTGAAACCGGCTTTCCAACAGGGAAGGGTTAGTTTTTGCAGTCATGATCGAACCCCACTGTAATGTGTTCTGGATTAGCGATACTCGGGCGAGTCAGTCTATGGGAATGATAAGGCGTCACCCGTTAAGTGGGGCGAGACTAGCAGGTGTCTACCCAAGGTGCCAAGGCTGTGACAGACGACTGTGATTATCTCAGCCATTGTGAGGGGCGGTGCGCTTGTGTAGGGTGCCGCTTCTGGACACGGCGGTCATAGATGTCCCCGCTCAGTGCCGAGAACATGGAGTTGACGTGAACACATCTTTTAACACGGTTGCCATCGTTGCGAGGCGGCACACACCTGAGATTTTGGCCAGCGTAAACGCGGTAGAGGCCTTTATGCAGGCGAATCAGGTGAATGTTTTGTTTGGCGAACAAACCCTGGCATCCCTGCCAGCTCAGGCGCCGGATGGCAGCAAACGATGCAGCTGTAGCGACGATGAGATGGGCGAGGCCGTCGATCTTGTGGTGGTAGTCGGCGGAGACGGCAGTTTGCTTGGCTTTGGTCGCGAAATGGCGGCCTCAGATGTCCCCGTTGTGGGCGTTAATCGCGGCGGGCTGGGTTTTTTGGCTGCTATATCGCCGGATCAGATTGAGACGAAATTCACTGAGATTCTGGCTGGACAATACTGGGTAGAAAATCACTTTTTGCTGCAGGCGTCCGTCTGGCGCGACGGTAGGGTCATTGCCGAGCAAAGCGCCCTGAACGATGTGGTGGTTAGTCCCGGCGTAGTCATGGGCATGATGGAGTTTGCTCTTTGGTTGGACGATGAATTTGTGTACGAGCAGCGTTCCGACGGTTTAATCGCTGCCAGTCCAACTGGGTCAACCGCTTATGCGCTTTCTGCTGGAGGTCCCATTATGCATCCCGGTTTGGATGCTCTCGTCGTCGTGCCCATGTTCCCCCATACCCTGACCTCACGACCCTTGGTAGTCCCCGGGGATAAGGTGTTGCGCCTGCGCCTGCTGGACAATCCCGGTACGGCGCCGCAAATCAGCTGCGACTCCCAAGTGCAGATACGGTTTGAAGTTGGCGATGAAATACAGATTCAAAAACACCCGGATCAGTTGAAGTTACTGTACCCCTCGGACCATAGTTTCTACGAAGCTTGTCGGTCAAAACTGGATTGGGCCAGTCGGCTGGGCGGCCAGCCAGTGCGTTAGTAACGCTCACTCCTGCTGTAGCCTGGTCAAGGCGGTCGCATTCGATCTCGCCGACCAGTGACGGCTGATAGGCCAGTATCGCGGGAGGGTTTGCTAAGTCGCTAGGTCACTCGGGTGGTCGATATCTCGGGTAATGCCTGGGTCGTCCAGGTCAATCTCCTGAATGTCGTTTTGCCGGCTCTTGAGAACGTCTCGCGCCCCCTGATCTCCGGTCAATACCTCAAGCTCCGGGAAAAGTGTTCGATGGAACCCAATGGGGTGCCCATGAGGTGGTTGCAGGGCCGATTGGGCAGTGCCCGGAGCGAACTGCGGGCGCACAATCAGTCGCTCGCTGGTCAAGGCAGCCTGAATCAGGCGCTTCAAGGTTTTCCCCTGTACAAAGGGCATATCGGCCAAGCCAATGAAGGCCCAGTTCCAGTCTACGCCGGCGATACCAGATGCCAAGGAATGCCCCATGCCTAGGTGGGCCTGATCGGCGAAAACGGGTTCAGCCAAGTGAGCTATGCGGTTGATTAGCCCTTCATCCTCAGGACGAAGAACCACCCGAAGGTTTGAAAACACCAAGGCGTAGGATGCAAGGGTTGTTTCCAAGACCGATTTGCCATCGACATCTGCCAAGCGTTTGTCGCTGCCGAAGCGTCGGCCAAAACCGGCGGCTAATATGACGGCACCAATTTTCATTTTGTCCGCTGGCATTTCGTTGCGGCACCGCCAACTGAGATTTGCCTAAGCAAGCGCTACTACGTGTTCTAGCGCCGTTACAGCGTGATTTTTCCTCACCGCGGTAATTTCCGCCAAAATAGCGATGGCAATTTCAGGCGGGGTTTTGCTGCCTATGGGCAGTCCGATCGGGGCGTGGAGCCGGGCTATATCATTGGCGCTGACGTCGAGATCCAGCAACCGCTCACGGCGAGCCGCCGAGGTGCGGCTGGAGCCCATGGCGCCAATGTAAAAAGCGTCCGTGCCAAGAGCTTCCATTAGCCCCATATCGTCAATTCGGGGGTCGTGAGTCAGGGCCACAATGGCGGTGGCCGGATCGTTGGCGTGTGCTCGCACCGCATCGTCCGGCATGTCGGCGATTTTCCGCACCCCCTCTACGGCAAATTGTTCCAGTAAATCCTGTCTGGGGTCGCACACGGTAATCTCGTAATCTAGGCTCAACGCCATTTGTGCTAGATAGGCGCTGACCATTCCCGAACCAATAATGAAGAGTTGGTGTGCCGGTCCATAGGTGTGTTCAAGGCGTTGACGGTCCGGGTCCCAATGCAATGGTGCCGCAGGGCTTGGCGCGACAATGGACGTTTCTCCTCCGGCCAGGTCAACGACGCGTTTAGCGCAGCGGCGCTCGGCCAAGGCATCGGACAGTTGCCGGAAGTGTTTCTGGTTCTCGGCAGTGGGTTCAATGGGTTCCACAACGATGTAAAGATGACCGCCGCAGGGTAGGCCAAGCTTTTCGGTTTCTTCCGCAGTGATCCCATACTGAAAGAATTCAGGGCGTTGGTTAGCCAGTTCTCCAGCGGTCAGTTTTTCCAGCAGGTCGTCCTCAACGCAGCCCCCTGAAAGGGAACCAACGATGACACCGTTTTCATTGCAGGTGAGCAAAGAGCCGACAGGCCTTGGCGATGACCCCCATGTTTGAACCACGGTGGCTAACCAACAGGCGGCACCTTCGCTTAACCATGCATTCACTTGATCCAGTACTTCTTTATCCACAGCTTGCAGCATCGAAAGGCCCAAAATAATCGTCTTGAAGAGAAGCGAACCCTAGCCTTTTGTGGGCTTTCCCGCCACTAGCAGCGCCGGGCGGGAGTGCTCCGAAATTTAGTCACAATGTGATCATCGTCACCTCAAGTCGGGAAGTACTTGGCTAGTATCGCCAGGACAGACAGGAGGGAAATCCCATGGATACGAGAACGGTTGCGCGTAGACTGGTGGAACTCACGAGTGCTGGTCAGGATGCCAAGGCACTTGACGAACTGTATGCCAGCGACATCGTGAGTGTTGAGGTGATGAGTGACCCGGAAGCAGATGCCCAAGTTTGGGAGGGCATTGAGGCGGTTCGCGAAAAACACGCCTGGTGGGAAAGTGCGGCCACAGTACATAGCGTTGAGGTGGATGGTCCATTTGCAGGCAGTAGAAGCGAGGTGTTTGTAGTCGGGTTTACCATGGATGTCACCATGGACGGTGAGCGTAATTCCATGCGAGAGGTCGGCGTTTTCACTGTGGATCAGGGCAAAATTGTAAAAGAAGTGTACCTAGGGTTGGCGTCTTAGCGATAAAGCCACTGCTCAAGGCGGGGGACCTGCTCCCGGGCAAGGCCAGCAAAAGAGGCCAGCAAAAGGGGCCAGCAAAAGAGGCCAGCGATAGCGGGCCGCGTTAAAGGCCAGAAAGAAAGGCCAGATAGAAAGCCCAGATAGAAAGCCCAGCCGGCGAAGACAATTGGAAAAGACGGTGAAACAGGGCAGGAGATCAGCCAACCAGTAAAAGAATGGTCGAGATTCGCAGTCTTGCCCGGCGCAGCTAGGGGCCTATTGGGTGTAGTAAGCTAAGGGTTTTCTTCGGAGGATAGGCCATGTCTAACGCAAATGAAGACACATCTACCAACTCCAGCGCAGTAGCGAAGGCAGTCTATTTGGCGGATTATCGCCCGCCGACCTACACCACAGAGCAAACGGAGCTGCACTTCGATATTCGCGATGGGGTGACCACAGTATCTTCTAACCTTCATGTGCGCCGGTTAGATCATGACTCCGATGTGTTGGAATTGTTGGGTGAGGAACTCACGCTGGTATCCGTCAGCGTTGACGGGCGGGCTTTAAACGACAACGAATACGAGCTGTCCTCCCGAGGCCTCAAATTGTTTGGCTTGGCTGATCATCACCAGATACAGGTCGTTACCGAGATCTGTCCAGAGAAAAATACGGCGCTTGAGGGGCTGTATCGATCCAGCAGCATGTACTGTACCCAGTGCGAAGCTGAGGGCTTTCGGAAGATCACTTACTATCAAGATCGCCCGGATGTACTGGCAACATTCAAAACCACCATTGTCGCCGATGCGCAGAATTATCCGAATCTGCTTTCTAATGGCAACTTGGTCAGCGAACAATTGCTCAGCGATGGCCGCAAACAGGCGATTTGGCAGGATCCGTTTCCTAAGCCCAGCTACCTGTTTGCTCTAGTGGCTGGAAAGCTGGCAGTTTTGGACGACAGTTTTACCACCATGAGCGGGCGAGAGGTCAGGCTGCAGATATTCTCCGAGCCTCACAATATCAGTCAATGCGATTACGCCATGGACGTGCTCAAGCGATCTATGCGTTGGGATGAGGAAGCCTTTGGCCGGGAATACGACCTCGACATTTTTATGATCGTGGCAGTGGAAGATTTCAATATGGGGGCCATGGAAAACAAGGGCCTGAATATTTTCAACACTTCCTGTGTTCTAGCCTCGCCGGATACGGCTACCGATGACGCGTATCAGCGCGTCGAAGCCGTCGTTGCCCACGAGTATTTTCACAACTGGTCCGGTAACAGGGTCACCTGCCGCGATTGGTTTCAACTTAGTCTGAAAGAAGGTTTTACCGTCTTTCGAGACGCTGAGTTCTCCAGTGATATGAATTCTCGCGCCGTCAAGCGTATTGAAGATGTTGGATTTCTGCGGTCCATTCAATTTGCTGAAGATGCGGGCCCTCTGGCTCATCCGGTGCGTCCAAACAGCTACATGGAAATCTCGAACTTCTACACCACCACTATCTACGAAAAAGGTGCCGAAGTGGTTCGCATGTATCACACATTGCTGGGTCAGGAAGCCTTCCGCCGCGGAACCGATTTGTACTTTGATCGGCATGATGGCACGGCGGCCACCACCGATGACTTTGCTCAAGCCATGTCCGAGGCGAGTGGTGTGGACTTAAACCAGTTCAAGCTCTGGTACGAGCAGCCCGGTACACCTCAGGTAGAGGTCAGGGAAGCCTTTGCTGACGGCACTCTGAATCTTGAGATTGTGCAAGCACCGGCAAATCTGCCTAATCAGAAAAGTCAGCGGCCCTTTCATATGCCTTTGGCTTTAGGTTTGCTGGACGCAGAGGGCGCACCTTTGTCTTTGAATACTTCGGAGCTGCGAAGCGATGCGGATGTGAGTCTGCGAGACAATGGACGGACGTTACTGATCGGGGCTAAAGAGTCCGTTACCCGATTAGGTATTGCCGGCCTGCCAGCCAAGCCCGTAGTCAGTTTTTTGCGGGGCTTTTCTGCGCCGGTCAAAGTGACTCACCCGCGGGATCCAGAAGAGCTGGCGTTTTTGGTGGAACACGATAGCGATGGGTTTGTGCGCTGGGATGCCATGCAGACGCTGTGGATACAGCATTTCGATAGCGGTACCGAAGCCAGTGTGGACCCGGTTGCCGTGTTGGGCAGCTTGGCAGGCAATGCGCTACAGCACACGACTGCTGAGGATCAGCTTCTGGCAGCGACCATGCTGTCAGTTCCTAACGAAAATTACCTGTTTGAGCAGCTGCGAGGTTTTCAGGTTGATGCCCTGCTGGATGCGCGTGACGCGGCGGTCAGCGACGCAGGTCTGGCCCACGCAGAGGTCTGGGCGCAGCTGGTAGATCAGCACGAAGCTAAGCAAGCCTACCAAGCCGACGCCCAAGGCATCGCCAGCCGGGCTCTGGGGAATATCGCGTTTTCCTATTTGTGCCGTACCCTGTCTGGTCGTGAGTTAGAGCAGCGCTTAGAGGCCCGTTACCGCAAGGCAGACAATCTTACGGATCGCCGCACGGTGCTGGGAATTGCTTGTCGACATGAAGGGGTCAGTGCGGACTATCGCAGATCACTGTTACAGGATTTCTATCAGCGCTGGAAAGACTATGCCTTGGTGATCGACCTGTGGTTCAACCTGCAGGCTCAAAGTCCGCTGATTACCATAGAAGGGTTGAAAACCCTTGAGGCCCATCCAGATTTTGACGTGAAAAATCCTAACCGAGTGCGCTCGGTTTACAGTGCTTTTGGCATGTTAAACAATCGGCGCTTTCATGCCTTGGACGGATCCGGCTATCAGTTTCTGAAAGAGGCCATCGAAAAGTTGGATGCCCTAAATCCTCAGATCGCGTCCCGTTTGGCTACCCCGCTCACTCGGATGGGGCGCTACGACAGCGTTCGGCAACAGTTGATGCGGGGATGTCTGAACGAACTATCCGAAAGCCCGAATTTGTCTCGGGATCTATACGAAATTGTGATTAAGAGTCTGGCGTAGCAAGCTGCTGGGCCGCCCGTCAGTCGGGATAAAGAGTCGGAAGGGATGGTTTCGGTTTTGGCTTGCGCTTTTTGGCCTCAGCGGTAAGAGACAACAGGGCCTGCCGACCTTGCCGTCTATGTTCTTGGGTAAGCGTGGCCTCGCTAAAGCATGCGGCAGAAAGCTCCCGCACAAAAGTCAGGGCGCTTGGGCAGCTTGCTCGGAATAACTCCAGAGCCGATTGTTGGGGCAGGCGGTAGTGGCCAGATAAAAAGGCCATGAGTTGGTGTCGAATCAAGGTAGGCGGGTCGTCATCAAGGGCCTTTAGCATCTGTTTCAAGTTTACACCGGGGGCGGATTCAACAGAGTTATGGGTGGGCCGCGACAATTCAGGTGAGTAATCAGCGCTGGCGGGACGCTGAAGAAGACCACGGATCGCCTTTACCGCCAACAAAGCGAATAACGCCATTGCCAAGATCCACCAGTTCAGCCGGTTGGCGTTGGTTTCGACGGTGCCTCCAAGCTGGGGCTCGCTGGGTTGATCGACGGCCTGTGCTTCGGGCAGCTTTGTTTGGCTAAACGCAGGCCCGGCTACGTCCAAGACGGCGGGTCGAATCACCGTGGTCATCACTTCGTTGGTGTCAGTGTTCCACCAAGTTATGGAGGCCCCAGACAGGGCGTGAGCGCCCCCCGCGACAGGAACCAGGTCGACTGATTCGACTCGCTGGCCCACAAGGTTTTCGTCGGTCAGTACATTGTTGATGCTAGCCGGTTGGGCATAGGTTTTTACGACTGCAGGATCAAGATCGATTCCCTGGGGCGTGATGCTGGCTCCAGTGTTGCCGAACACGGTTATGGTTAGCGTTTGATTGACGGTGTCGCCAACGTTCACAGGTTGATCGACGGATGGGGTGTGCCGCTGGTCTGCCGTAACGGCTATTGCCGGCAGCCACGGCGCGTCGCTTGGGTAGCCAGAAGGAATGCTCTTTACCTCGACTGTACGTTCCCCCGTACTCACCTTGACGGTCTTACGAGTGACGCTGCCGTTTCGGCGTAGCTGAACACTTGCGTTGACCGTTTCGTTTGGTATTAACAATGCGCCGCTGAGCTCAGGAAAAATGGCATAGCGTTGTTCAAATGAGCCCATGGTGCGGCCATTGCGTTGAACCGCTGTCGCAGTGCCTTCGCCCAAGGCAAAGATTTGCGCGTTTTCTATTTTTGGTGCATCCAGCTGTCCGCCGTACAGTTGAACGCCATCGGCATAAATCAGTCGCCGGGTCAGTAACAGCTGGCTTTGCACATACACCGATTCTTGGGACAGGGTGAGCTCATAGAACACTAAATTGTCGATTTCTCTGCGTGCGGCACTACTGAGTGGACGAACGGTGAGCTGGAGCGCGTTACTGCGCTTGTTGCCAATGCTTATTGGCGCAATGGTCAACACGCCGGTCTTTTGGGGCTGTAGTGAAATGCTGTAGTCAACCCAGCTTTGGGCGCGCCCGTTAATAAATTGATACTGGCTGCTGGTGTTAACGCCAAGCACAACGAAGTCTTGATCAAGGCCGGATAGGTCTGGGGTGAGGGTCTCTCGTCCGCCAAGATCCCGGATCACCAGCTGGACAGAGTCCAGCTCCTCGATCTGAGTTGCCGAAAGCACCGCACGAAGTTCACTGTGGGCAGTAACGGGTCCAAAGGTTAACAGGCCGATGAATAGCAAACTAAAAGCAAAGTGAGCTTTGACAATATTAACCATGGTTCCCACTACCAAATTTGCTCGTCTTGGCGGTTGCTGTAATCGCCCTGACGCAGTCGCTGTTTGGTTTCGTGCTGGAATTTGCGGCGCAGCAGTCCGCCGGGATCATCGGGCACTCGGCGCAGCCACTGTTCTAAGGCCTCCTGTTTTTCATCACGTTGCTGCTGATCCAACGGCTCGGGTTCAGGCTCAGGGTTTTCTGTCTGCTCGGCAGAATTTTGCTCCTGTTCTTCGGTATTCTCAGGCTGCTCTTCAGAATCTTCTGATTCATCTTCTTGGGATGAGTCGCTTTGGGACTCTTGATCGGACTGCTCGCGCTGCTGCTCCTGTTGTTGCTGATCCTGCTCCTGTTGTTCTTGTTGGCTTTGTTGTTCCAGCAGTTCTTCCAATAGGGCTTTGTTGAAAGCCGCGTCTTCTTGATTGGGCAGCTGAGACAGCACCTGCTCGTAGCGTTCGATGGCGTCTGCATAGCGTCCCAGTTTCGCCAGCGCATTACCCTGGTTGTAAAGTCCGGTGGGGCTTTGATCGTCGGCGAAGTCCTCTGCCGATGCCGCGTAGTCGCGACTTCGATAGTGTGCTGCGCCTTGCCATTGCCGGTTCTCAAATAGAGCAGCTGCCGCCGCCGGATCATTGTCAAACAAGGCATCGTAACCTTGCTGATCCGGGCGCTGCCAAAGCCCACGCCAGAATTGCAGCAAAGAGGCTGCAGTGGCTTCTGTATTAGAGAACGTGCCCGAGGTGGTGGGCATACTCGTAGAGGCCGAGGGGCTTGCGGCGTTTTCTGCCCAAGACGGTTCGGGTATTAGCGCCAACACAAAACACGCGGCAAAGAGCCCTCGTCGGAATGACATCAGCATGATCACGGCGAGGGGTAAGCAAAGCCAAAAGCCCATATCTGCCCAGATGTCGAATTCGCGCTCTACCTCAATCGAAGCGTCTTCGGTGGGCAGGGAAGTACTCAAGGTGACCTCAAGGTCTTCATCACCGATGGTAAGTTGGCTGTAACGGCCGTAACTTTGTTGAGCCGCTTGAATGAGGCGCGATGCATCCAGTCGAGCAATGATCTGTCGCCCTGATTCATCGCTAAGATATCTGGGGGCTTCGTTGGGCCGATTCACCGGAATTCGGGCTCCGGACTCGGTGCCCACGCCAAGGATAGAGATCGGGAACGCCGGGTCGCGAAACCGGCTAACCTCGCTGGTTTCTCGGATGCCGTCAGTAATCAACAAGATCCGACCCTCAACCAAACCCGCATTGGCGAAAAGCTCCCTAGCCAGGGACAGACCACTGGCAGGCCTGCTTCCCAATACCGGCATCATGGCTGGGGATAGGGCGCCAAGAAGGTTTTCGATGGTTTTGCGGTCGTCGGTTATGGGTACCACAGCATGGCCGTCACCGGCATAGGCGACCAGCCCCGTAGATCCTTCTTCCCTTAAACGCAGGGCATCTACAATTTTCTGGCGCGCTTTTGATAGTCGCGAGGGCGAAACGTCCTGAGCAAACATGGAAAGCGATAGATCCAGCACGATTACCAGGGCGTCGTTTTTCTGGCTCACGGGCTGAGGCAGTTTTTCCCAGGCCGGGCCAGCTAGGGCGACAGTGGACAGAACGGCGCCGGTCCAAAGCGCTCCTCGAAGCTTCAGAGCAGTGCTTGCCGCTCGAGAATCCAAAAGTACCTCGAGCAAAGGTTCGCTGATTGCCGCTGACCAAGTGCTGTATTGCCGGGTGTTTCGTACCCAGAGGTAAATCAGTAAACCCAACGGTAGTAGGGCCAAAAGCCACCAGGGGCGAAGGAAGTGGAGGTTGGTTAGCACCTCAAGCACGCTTGGTTCCTGGGCTTTGCCTGCTGCGCCCAAACCAGTCGCCGAGCAGGACCAATACCCACATCAAAAGGCTTGCGGCCAACGGCCAGTGGTAAAGCGTTTGGGTGGGACGAAAAATCTCAGCTTCCTGTTCTACCGGTTCCAGTTGGTCAATCAGTTCATAAATGCTCACGAGGGCGCTAGGGTCCTTGGCCCGAAAGTAGCGACCGCCGGTAGCACTGGCAATGGCTTTTAACGTGTCTTCATCTAAGTCAGCTGACGGATTGGTCATTCGACCACTGATGCGCCCTAGTAACCCAGGCATACGCATTTCATCCGCGCCAACGCCAATGGTGTAAATCCGAATGTTGTCACGAGCGGCAAGTTCCGCCGCTATTTTAGGTTCCACCTCGCCAACGTTGTTTGCACCATCGGTGAGCAAGATCAGCACTTTTTCGTCTTGGGGGCGCAGTCGTAGACGTTTGACCGCCAAGCCGATGGCGTCACCTATGGCGGTTTTACCCCCGGCAATGCCTACCGGCGCTTCGATCAATAGGCGGTTAACACTTTTTACATCGAAGGTGAGGGGAGCCTGCAAATATGCGTTGGATCCGAATAGAACCAAACCAATCCGGTCACCAATGCGGTCCGTGGTGAAGTTTGAGATCACGGCTTTCACCACGGTGAGGCGTTCTACGTAGTCGCCATTGACCTCCATATCTTCCGTCGCCATGCTGCCTGATATGTCCACCGCCAACATGAGATCTCTGCCTGAGGTGGGCAGGTTGACGGGTTCGCCAATGAACTGGGGTCGAGCAAGGGCGGAGAGTAAGAGGAGCCAAGCTACTAGCAACCCCAATAGGCTCCATGGACGGGTGTTAGCGGACTTTGAGTGCTGGCCTGATATCGCTGTGAAGGCCTCCAAGGAGGGCACCACCAGTGCGGGTGCCTGCCGGGTTGTACTGGGCATCATGCGCCAGACAAGCCAGGGCAAGGGTAGGACGGCGAAGGCATAGGGCCACACCCACTCAAGCATCTTGACCTCCGGCAGTTGATGGGGGTTTGACCCGGTTGAGCAGGGTGTTAACGCAATGGCGAAGGCCGGCGCGATCGATGGTTTGTTGTGGCGCGAAGCGATCCGTTCCCAAGACCCGCCCCGGGCCGTTACTAAATTCTTCGCAATCGGCCATATGATCCAGCGCCTGCAACCACTGCTCTCCACTTTCTTGGGCTAGGTGGCCCTGATTCATCGTCAAAACCAACAGGCGCTTCAAAATCTCATTACATTGGTGCACCACCAAAATGTCTGTGGCGTCACTGTCGAATACGTCGTGAATCATTTGCTTTGCACTACGAATTGGCGCAAAAGCTTGCCACCGCCGATAGGCTCGAAAAGTCAACCACAGCAGGCTGGCAACAAGGACGGCAGCCAGTAGCCACCAGCCCGGCGCAGGAGGCCACCATGTTGGCGGAGCTGGTAGGTAAATATCTTTCAGCGCTGCCAGAGGGTCGGCATTCATGACGCCGTCCTCCTGCCGCGCCCCAAGCCTAGGTCTCTTCTGTCCCAGTTTGTATCTGCGGTGCTGAAGCTTAAATAGTTAGTGGCTGGAGCGCGGCATAACGTTTTAATGGCATCCTCGCGGAGGTGGTAGGCGTCAGTGTAGGCCTGTCGAACAGACGGGCTTCCGGAATGGAAGTTTAGCTGGTTGTCGCCCTGGCTCACGCTGTAGAACCCAGCAGGGGGTAGCTGCTGGTCCATAGGATCGCTGACTTGCATGATGGTGACTAGGTGCTTGTGGGCAATTCGAGGCAACGCTTCCTGCCACAGTCTGTTCACTAGATCAGGACTACCTACTAGGTCCCCGATAATAAAAACCCGAAAGCGTTGGTGTTTTAGCTGTATCAGGTCGTTAATGGCCGACTGTAATTTGGCTGCAGCGGCTTCCTGATCAACCATGCCTTCGGGCCTTTGTAACAGATGATTGCTTGTGGCGACCTGCTGCAAAAAACGCCCGGTGGCCTTCACCGTTCGAAACGGCCGGAACATATGGTGACCCTCGCGGTCAAGGACAAGTCCGCCCACACGATCACCATGATGGGTAATCTGCCATGCAAGCCGCCCGGCCAGTTCCGCAGCCGCCACAGACTTCAGGCGTTGTACCGAGCCGAAAAACATGGACTGTGTTTGATCAACAAATAGCAGGGCAGGGCTTTCCCGCTCCTCGCGGAAGACTTTGGTGTGTGGGCTGTTTTTTCTGGCCGTTACCCGCCAGTCGATACTGCGAATGTCATCCCCCGCCTGGTACTGACGTACCTCCGCGAAATCGATGCCGCGGCCTTTGTGCTTAGACAACCGCAGCCCCGCTTGAGAGCCACTACGAGTAACCGGAGTGCGGGTCACCGGGTGCACCGCTCGAAAGCGCAGATCCAACAGCTGCTTGGCAGAAACATAGGCACCGCACAGCACATCTGGTTTGACACTGGATTTAACCTTGCCAAAGGAATCATCGGTCACTACTGGGTTTTCGTTATTCGACATTAGATGGCTGAATTGTCTTGGGTCCGCGGGCTAGGGCACTCAGGCACTAGGGCACCGGCACAAGCCGCAGCAGCTCACTAATCACCTCGTCACTTTCAATGCCTTGGGCATCCGCCTCGAAACTGCGGATTAACCGGTGGCGCAGCACATCGTGAGCAACCGACTGCACATCTTCCGGCGTGACAAAGTCTCGGCGGTCCAGCCAAGCCGTCGCTCTGGCGCAGAGGTCGAGGCCTATGGTGCCTCGAGGGCTTGCACCGAGTTCGATTAACGGTCGAAGGCTATCTGGCGGATTTCGGCTGGCCAGAATCAATTCAACAAGATAACGCTCCACGGGTTCAGCCAGATGTAGGCTCAAAATTTGGTGGCGCGCACTTTTGATATCTTCCTGTGTAATTAGTGGTCGCGATTCCAGAGCTGGGTTTTCCCTGCCGGCTAGCATTTCGCCCCGCACCAGCTGAAGGATTTTGGCTTCAGATTCCCTGCTGGGGTAGTCGACAACGATTTGCATCAAAAAACGATCCAACTGAGCCTCGGGCAATGCGTAGGTGCCTTCTTGCTCAATGGGGTTTTGGGTCGCCATCACCATAAAAAAGTCGGGTAATGCAAAGGTTTGTCTGCCGAAACTCACTTGGTTTTCAGCCATAGCCTCCAACAAAGCCGATTGTACCTTGGCCGGGGCGCGATTGATTTCGTCGGCTAGCACCAGATTGTGAAATATCGGTCCCTGTTGAAACACGAAACTGCCGGTCTCCTGGCGATAAATTTCAGTGCCAGTGACATCACTTGGTAATAGATCTGGCGTGAATTGAATACGATGGAAGTCGCCTTCGATTACCCCAGCTAGAGCCTTAATTGCGCGAGTTTTTGCCAGTCCCGGAGCGCCTTCGACCAGCAAGTGTCCGCCGCACAGAATCGCGACAAGCATCCTTTGTGCTAGGTGCTCCTGACCGATTACTTGCTCGGCTAGGCGTCGCCCAACACTATTGAACGCATCAAGAGCGGTGGCCGGTTCCACCTGGGGAGAAACTGGAGCTTGGGGCACAGCGGCATATTCCATTAACGAAGTGGTCTTAGTGTAGCGGTCCGACGTGCACCGACAAAGAGGGTTAGGTGCTTAGATTAGCCAATTTGTGACTTGTTTTAATCTGGCGCTTTGCGCTTAAGCTTTTCCGGCAGGAAAAGTTCGGGTTGCGTCCCGTCAGAGCAAAGTCTAGTTTTTAAGACAATGCCGGTGACATGAGTTGGCGACTGAAAGAACAAGCGGTTTACCGTTAATACCGCTAACTATTGTTTGTGGATTCACCAAGGCGTCTTAAACTAAGGACTGTGAAATTCTGGCGTACCTATGAATCCGATTCAATCTCTACTTCTAGCGCTTCCTCCGGAGGCCGCCCATTCTTTTGCCATGGCATCTTTGAGTGCTGCTCGAGTCATACCAGGGTCAATAACTCCGTTGGCCGGTGCCCAACGCTCCTTCCTTGGCAGTGTGCTGCAAAACCCTGTGGGTTTAGCGGCAGGTTTGGATAAAAACGGCGAAGCCGTGATAGGGCTGGCTCAATGCGGTTTTGGCTTTGTCGAGGTCGGTACCGTGACTCCAGTCGCTCAACCGGGTAACCCTAAGCCGCGTTTATTTCGTTTGCGGGAACATCAGGCCTTAATTAACCGAATGGGGTTCAATAACCACGGCATGCATGCCATGGCCGCGAAGCTACACAAAGTGCGCATTGGTGGGCGACTCAAAGGCACGTTGCTCGGGGTGAATTTGGGTAAAAACAAGAACACCCCAAACGAAGAAGCCGCTGCAGACTATTTAAAAGGTATGGACTGTCTGCACAACTACGCAGACTACTTCACCATCAATCTTTCGTCTCCGAATACGCCAGGACTGCGTCAGCTCCAGCACGGCGAGCCGTTAAAGCAGCTCTTGAGCGTGCTAAAAGAGCGTCAGCTCGGTCTGTCGGGGCAGGGTAGGCCCGTGCCTTTGTTGCTAAAGGTGGCACCAGATTTAGGCCAAGAGGAAGTGGGTCAAATCGCCGAGCAAGTGACTGCCTGTGAGTTTGATGGGGTGATCGCCACCAATACGACGTTGGCACGCGATGCCGTTGCCGGCCATAAACATGCGGAGGAACCAGGCGGTCTCAGTGGCAGTCCTTTGGCGGGGCGAAGTGTGCACGTGGTTGCTCAGTTTCGGCAGGCCCTACCCAAGTCCATGGCCATTGTGGGCGTTGGCGGGATCAGCACGGGGCAGGATGCTAGGAACATGTTGGAAGCGGGAGCCGATGCGTTACAAATATACACGTCATTTATATATCAAGGCACCAAGATAGTGCGAAATATAGTTAAATCCATTCGTTAAGAATGTTTTCGGTAAATGGTGCCATAAAACGCACAATTTTGTAGCGTTTTAGGGTTTGGTTCGCTTAAATGTGTCCTTCGTTCGAGAGGAAGGACACATGAATAAGATTTTTTTGCTACTTGCTGGGCTGGTGCTTAGCCAGCCTGTCTATGCAGATTCCATCAGCGGCGCTGATACCGCTTGGATTATGACGGCTACCGCATTGGTGCTGTTTATGACCATCCCGGGTCTGTCGTTGTTTTACGCTGGCTTGGTACGATCAAAGAACGTACTAAGTGTGCTCATGCAGTGTTTTACGATTACCTGCTTGATGTCACTGCTGTGGCTGGTGGCAGGGTATTCCTTAGCCTTCGGCGACGGCGGTTCCTTCAACAGCTTTATTGGCGGACTGGACAACGTGTTGTTGGCCCAAATCGCCGAAGACACCCCGTCGGGCACCATTCCTGAAAGCGTCTTTGCACTGTTTCAAATGACCTTTGCCGTGATCACGCCTGCGCTGATTGTGGGCGGCTTTGCGGAACGCATGCGTTTTTCTGCGGTTGTCATTTTCTCGGCGGCCTGGCTGCTCTTGGTTTATGCACCCATTTGTCACTGGGTATGGGGCGGTGGCTGGTTGAGCGACCTAGGCGTTATGGATTTTGCTGGCGGTATCGTTGTTCACGTTACTGCCGGTGTTGCTGCCCTGGTCGCAGCAGTTGTGTTGGGTAGCCGCCGCGGCTTTCCAAATCAGGCGATGCCCCCTCATAACATGACCATGAGTATTACCGGCGCGGGCATGCTTTGGGTCGGCTGGTTTGGCTTTAATGGCGGGAGTGCGCTAGCGGCCAATGGTGATGCAGGTATGGCCATGTTAGTCACCCATATCTCAGCCGCCGCAGGTGCCTGTACCTGGATGCTGCTTGAACGTATTAATCACGGTAAGGCGTCGGCCCTTGGCGCGGTAACGGGAATGGTGGCCGGTCTTGGAACGATTACCCCTGCATCCGGCTTTGTCGGTCCCGGTGGTGGTCTGATCATTGGTCTTAGTGCGGGCTTTGTCTGCTACTACGCTACTGGTTACATCAAGCGTGTTTTGAAGATCGATGATTCCTTGGATGTTTTTCCGGTGCACGGTGTTGGCGGTATTTTGGGTACGTTGCTCACGGCCGTTTTTGCAAGCAACGCCCTAGGCATTTTTAGCGGTCAGCACGAGATCGAAATCGGTGCTCAGCTATCGACCCAGGCCATTGGTATTGTTGCTGCAATTGTTTACACCGCGGGAGTAACTTTTGTTATCTTAAAGGTGACAGACGTCTTGGTCGGCAATCGCGTAGACGATGAAGACGAGATGCAGGGCTTAGACCTGATTTCTCACGACGAAAGGGGCTACGACCTATAAGAGAGGGACCCACTTGGGGGGCTTAAAATAAACGAAGTGCCCGTGAGAGAACTGGTCGACGCAGTCAGCAGTCGCTCGGCCAGATTGTAACCGCCCGGATAGGGCGGTTTTTTTTGGAAGAAAAACAGTAAGATAAGGTCATTTCATCGAAATGAATTTTGGTTTGGGTAAAAGCGACCCGACATAATCTAATGGCCCGGCTGGGGGATAGTGCCGCTTCCTATTGCTTGAGTTAGCGCTGGAAAGCGTTCTGTATCAACGCGTTCACTAACGCCTCAAAAGGGTACCCGGTGGCCGCTGCACCCTCGGGATACAGGCTCGTGGGTGTCATACCCGGCAGAGTGTTTACTTCAAGTAGATATACCTCGCCTTGCTCCGTGACGATGAAATCGGCTCTGGAAAGGTCTCTCAATCCCAAGCAGCGATGCGCGGTCAGTGCGATCTGCTGCAGTTGGTTCGTTAACTCTCGACTCACCTGTGCGGGCATGATGTGTTCGCTGTGGCCCGGCGTATACCGATGCTCGAAGTCATACCATTGGTTTTCTGGTGTGCGTATTTCGATGACGGGGTGAACGGTATAGTCGTTTTCAAGTTGCAGTACCCCAACAGTCATCTCACGACCAGCAACAAACGGTTCAACCAGACAAGGGCCGTGCTGCAAACTAGAGGTCAATGCAGCCTCAATATCACCACCTTCCGGCAGAAGCTGCACCCCAATTGCAGATCCCTGATTCAAAGGTTTGATCGCTATCCGCTGGCCCAGGCGTTGTTCTATGTCCGCCGCCGCGGCATGCAGGTCTTGGTCCGGCTGCACGATGACATCTGGGCAAACCGGCAGCCCGTGGCGTTGAAACAGGGCCTTGGCAATGGCTTTATCCATGGCTATTGCGCTTCCGTGCACATCGCTCCCGACATAGGGTACCCCCAGAATCTCCAGCAAACCTTGCACGGTGCCGTCCTCCCCTGGGGGACCATGCAGCGCGGGAAAAACCACGTCTGGTGCCATGGCCATCAGTTCCTTTGCGCAATGATCATTGAGTTCAATGACGCGTGTTTTGTGCCCGCCTGCCTGCAATGCGGTTTGAATTTGGGCCGCGGAATTACGCGATACTTCTGCTTCTGCGGACGGGCCTCCGGCAAGAATGGCGACGAGTAAGGGTGTGTCTTGGGTCATTGTCTCAGGATCTCAAGGTCTCAGGGTCTGTCGGTCTGCGAAGGCAGACCAACGCTCGTGGTCGCGCCATTGGCCGTCGATGTACAGGAAATTTCGGCTCAAACCTTCGTACTCAAAACCGCAGTGATCGACCAAGGCTTTAGAGCGTAGATTATCTGGCTGAATATTTGCTTCCAATCGGTGCAATCCGAGGCTGGTAAAAGCTAAACGTAGTAACTGTTCCAAACCCTGCTGCATATAGCCATGGCCTTGGTAGGGCTCACCGACGTAATAACCCAGCGAGGCATTTTGGAACGTACCACGGACTATATGATTCAAGTTTATAACCCCCACGATGCGCTCATCCTCGCTTCGACAAACGGCGAAACCCTCGTGATCACTGCGACGAATGCGCTGCAAATAGTTCCGAAACATCTGAGGTGTGGTGGGTGGTGTAATCCAAGGCTGGTGAATGTCCATGCTGGCGCGCATTAGCGCTAGGAATTCTGCTTGATCGTTGCTGGCCACTTTACGCAGATAAACGTTGGTATCAATGTCCATGGTTTGTTGTTCTTGATGAAGCTTGGTTGGAGCTATTTTGCCTTGGTAGATCGGTTGAAAATAGGTACGCAGCGCCTCGGTGATTTAGCCAAGCTTGTGTGAATGCTGCCAGCGGATAGCGGCGGGGGACCTCATCGGCGTCGGCGCCGGCGGGATCCATCACTAGGGCAAATCCTTCTTCTTCAATGAACTCGATGCCGTAGAGCACCAGCAGATGCCCGCCACTTTGCTCTTGGGGCGTGCCGGGTAACTGGCCTTTGGAATAGCGGATGCTGCAAACGATGGGTTGTCCTGCCTGAAGTACCGTCACCACATCGTCCCACTGCCATAGCGCCTCTACGCTACCCAGTACCCCTTGCTGGGAGGCCCAGTAGGTTGCGAGGGGCCACTTGCCATAGGCCTTGGTGTCCGGGTCATAACAGGCTTCTACGGCTTCTGACCAATAGCTCAGTGCCGTACTGCCCATCACTGCCATAGCTGTTGCCGTCGGTGAGCAAATACGCCGGGCAATTGCCTTATCCGCCTGCATTTGGCTGACTGGCGCGGGCTGGGAGGCCGTAACAGCGGATGTTGGGTCGGGTAGTTCGGTTTGCTGATCAAGGGGGCGAATGCTGAAGGTTAATAAATCTTGATCCGGGGGCGCTTCGCTATTTGGAAGGAACAGGACTAACTGAAGCTCCAGCGCTTCTAGACTCGATTCGCTATGCCAGCAATCGATTTTGGGTAGCAACGCCGAGGTTGCGTGGTTGGCGGAAGCAAATCCGGGCCAAGGTAACTCGTGATTCGCGAATACTGGTGCGAGCACACTGGTTTCGTTGTCTGTCACGGCGCAGGCCTGCCATTGGTAGGCCTTGCTCACACAGGCGTAGCTGGGCACGAGGATGTGCTGGCTCGGAATGCTGCTGACATTGACGTTGGTTCGCCAAATGGACGCTCCGTCGGCAACCGACCTGTTTACCCGATGCCAAGTCAATGAACCGCTCAAGGGCAAAGGGAAAGAGGAGAGGCTTGGGTTACTTGCTAGTCGGGTGATGAAATGCATGGCAAGATCTTAGCTCGGCTCGAGCCTTCGGGCGACCATTCACTGACATTCCGAGAGCTTATGCGCCGACTTATTTTATATAGCACTGCCCACTGCCAGCTTTGCGAGGAAGCTATGGAGCTTCTGATGGACATGCCCAATTTAAATGCCGTGCAGTTGGATGTGGTGGATGTGGCTAACGACGACGGATTGCTGGAGCGCTACGGCCAGCGAATTCCTGTTTTGCGGCAGGGCCAAGAAGAACTGGCCGCCCCATTTGGCGCAGAAGATCTGGAGCGTTTTTTGAACCAATGAGGCCTGGGCCATGACCTGACCCAGATCTGGTGACACCAACGTCCGTGTCGTTTTGGTGTGGCTGTCGTTACCGGCCGGCGCTAGGCACTCGGAACCCGCCACTCATTTTCCCCGAGTATTGGTAAAGGCCGCTGATTTAGCATGCGATAAACCACTTCGAAGGCCAGAACGTTTTGCACATAGTTTCGGGTTTCTTTGAAGGGGATCGTCTCTATCCATACATCCATAGGATTGTCTGCACCGGCTTTTAGCCATCGGTCGGCCCGGCTTTCGCCAGCGTTATAAGCCGCTATGGCTAGGGGGCGTTGGTTGTCGTAACGATCCAACAACCAAGACAAATGAAAGGCGCCAATCTCGATGTTGCGCTCGGGTGTGTGTAGATCTTTTTTGATTGCTTGCCCTAGGTCGCTGCCAACATGTTTTTTTAACCCGCCTCTGCGCACGGCGATTTTCCCTGTGGCGGGCATAACCTGCATCAATCCTAGCGCTCCGGCACTGGATATGGCCTTAGTCTGAAAGGCAGACTCTTGACGCGCGATGGCTCGCAGCAGGTTGCTATCGACACCATGTCGTAGGGCGGCTGCATTGAATAACGGCCCGAAGGCTTCGGGGAATCTTAGGCTCAAATCATCTCGTGCACCGGCGTTGTTGGCGGTTTGGATCGCAAGGTACAGCCGGCCGATGCGCTGGGCCAAATGAGCCATGTAGTGCTGGATGTCTTGGTCTTGGTCGGATAGCTGGCGGTACCACTCGCGCCTGCCATTAAGGTCATCGCCGGTGGCAAACAGTTCGACAGCTCTGGCGATACCTGGGATTTGCATTAGCTGTTCTTGTGCTTCAAGGGTCAGCTGGTGGGTAGACATAGCCTGTAGCTGTCCAGGTAACTTCAATCGTGCGGCAGCTAAAAAGCCGTAATAACTGCGCTCTTGTGCCAATGAGGCTAACAAAGCCTGCCCATCGCTGGGTTGGTTTAGCTCAAAGTGGGCACGACCCAGCCAATAACGGGTTCTGTCCTTGATTCCTTGGTCCGCTGATTCCCGGCCAGCCCAATACACTACCTCAGTCCAATGTTGATCAGCGATGGCCGCATTCAATAAACCTTGGACGGCAAACTCTGATTGGATTTGTTCACGTTGTTCCGCAAGTGGAAAACGGTTCTCGGTGGCCAGGCCAACGGCAATCTGATCATCGAGTCTCTGGCGCTGAGCTGGACTGAAGGCATGGCTGAGGCGAAAGCGCTGCCAGGCCGAAGCAGCCTTGCTCGGTTTGCGGGTGCTCAACCGCGTTATGCCATAACTTATGGCCTCTCGATTTTCTGCACTGTCAGTGGAGAAAGCGCCTCGCCAGGTTACGCGCTCAGGTTGCCGTCGCAGGTCGTAGTAGGCTTTTGCTGCCTTAAGGTTGTCACCCACGAGGTAGCGTTGAAGATACCGGGCCAGCACATACTCTCTGGCGGTCATGGCGCCGCTGAAGCGCTGCCATATGAGCGATTGGGTAAAGCGTGGTGTTTTGCGCCAAACAGCGAAGATAGGGTCGCAGGCCTTTGGCTGTGACTTAGGCTTTACCCAAAGCTTGGACGTGTCGTTTAGGGCTTGGTCTTTCTGACCAACGCCATATTGGGCCCGCACGAAATAGCAGGCCAACTCTGAGTTTTGAGTATCGTAGCGGCGAGCATGGAGAGTTTTCCACTGCCGGCGCTTGCCCTGCACAATGAGCCAGCGCTGATAGAGCAAAGGTGTTACTGGTAGATCCGGGTAATTTTCACGAAATGAGTCAATGGTGGCAGCGCTGGTCTGGGCCAAACTATTATTTAGCCGGTGATACTCAAGGTAGGGTTTTAGTGGGTAATCCCCCAGTTTTTTTTCCACGGCTCTGCTCCGGGAAAATTGGCCTTTGCGGATGAGTTCTAAGGCTTCAAGGTAGTGGCCTCGTTGAACCGGCGTTGCCAGCGAGAACTGTAGTGGTGCGAAGGATAAAACTGAGAGCAGGGCGCCTAATAAAACCGCACGCGGCATTTGCATCAATCCTTGGTGGTCGGGTTGCTAGCTTAATCTGCCAGCTTAGCCCTCGCCAACTCGAACCGCCAAAACATCGCATGGTGCGCTGTCCATTACGCCATTGGCAGTGGATCCCAAAAGGCGAGCCAAGCCGCTGCGTGTGTGGCTGCCAACGACGATCAAATCGGCCCCGCATTCTTCCGCAGCTCGATGAATTTCGCTTTGGGGCCGTCCGAAAATCAGGTGCTGACGCTCTTCGGGAATGCCCAACTGACGGCCAAATTCGGTTAAGTGAGCCTTGGCTTGATCTTGTATCTGATCTTGAACCGGCGACAGATCCATCGGTACATCGCCCCCATAAGCAGCGCTGAGCGGTTCGATAACATGAACGATGTGTACGGCGCAGGGTTTGTCACCAATTATTTGCTTCATCCGGTCGGCCAGCAGTGTGGACTCTTCGGTGAGATCGGCGGCGAGAACGACGGTGGAGTAGGGTGTCATCATGATGACCTCGACTGGTTGTCTTTGAGCGGAAGATACCC